>CALFWN010000274.1 GCA_937928335.1 uncultured Litoreibacter sp.
CATGTCGCTTTTCCAACGGATCAGCATTTGGCTGACCGTGGCCGTCGGCATTTTGCTGGCGTCTCCGAACTTCTTTTATACGACGGTGGAAAACCACAATGACGCGGTCGCCTTCATGGAGACCGGCGTTTCGCCAAACGCGGCCGTGGCGGAGATGACGCAGGAAGAGCTGGCGGCCAATGCGGCAGGCTGGCCCGGTTTCATGCCGTCCTCCTTGGTCAATCTGGGGCTTGATCTGCGCGGCGGCGCGCATCTGCTGGCCGAGGTTGAAGTGGAAGACGTCTATTCCGACCGTATGGATGGCTATTGGCTGCAGGTCCGCGACGCATTGCGCGGGGAGCGGGACACGATCGGCACGATCCGGCGGCAAAACGCGCCTGACGGGGAATTGCGCGTCAAAATCTCCAACCCGGCAGGCATGGAGCGCGCGCTTCAGCTGGTGCGCGGTGTGGCGAGGCCTGTTGTGTCGCTGACCGGCGTGGGCTCCAATGATATCGAGGCGAGCGGCGCGGGCGACATCATCACCGTGCAGCTGACCGAGGCCGAGAAGCTGGCCACGAATGACCGCACCATGCAGCAATCGCTGGAAATCATCCGCCGCCGCGTCGACGAGGTCGGCACGCGGGAGCCTACCATTCAGCGCCAGGGTGAGCGCCGGGTGCTTATTCAGGTGCCGGGCATCGGGTCTGCGCAGCAGCTCAAGGACCTGATCGGCACCACCGCGAAACTGACCTTCCACCCTGTTGTGGGGCCTGCCGGGCCAGATGACACGCCCGGCCCGCGCAACGTGATTTACCCTTCGATTGATCCGCAGGATGCGGGCACGTTTTACGAGCTGGAGCAAAGCCCGGTGGTGACAGGGGAGGAACTGGCCGACAGCCAACCCGCCTTTGACCAGAACGGCCAGCCTGCCGTGACCTTCCGCTTCAATCCCAGCGGCGCGCGCAAGTTTGGTATCTATACTTCCGAAAACGTCGGCTCCCCCTTCGCGATTGTGCTCGATGAGGAGGTGATCTCCGCACCCGTTATTCGCGAAGCCATCACCGGCGGCTCGGGTCAGATCTCCGGCAATTTCTCGGTGGAGGAATCCACAAACCTCGCCGTGCTCTTGCGGGCAGGGGCCCTGCCTGCAGAGATGACCTTCCTTGAGGAACGCACCATCGGGCCGGAGCTGGGGCAAGACAGTATCGATGCGGGTAAGATCGCCTGCATCGTGGCTTTCGTGCTGGTGCTGGTCTTTATGTTCCTCAGCTACGGCACGTTCGGGCTGTTTGCCAATATTGCGCTGATCATCAACGTGGCGATGATCTTCGGGCTGCTCTCGCTCATCGGGGCCACGCTGACCCTGCCGGGCATTGCGGGCATCGTGTTGACCATCGGTATGGCGGTGGATGCCAATGTGCTGATTTTCGAGCGTATCCGCGAGGAGCTGAAAACCTCCAAAGGTCCGGCGCGCGCGATTGAGCTGGGCTACGAGAAGGCGCTCAGCGCCATTCTGGACGCCAATATCACCACCTTCATTACCGCTGTGATCCTCTTTGCGATGGGCTCCGGCCCGGTGCGCGGCTTCGCGATCACGCTGGGCCTCGGCATCCTGACCTCGGTCTTCACCGCGATCTATGTGACGCGGATCATGATCATCATGTGGTATGACCGCAAACGTCCCAAGAAAATCGAGGTATAGCAGATGCGGCTTAAACTGGTCCCCGACAACACCTCCTGGGATTTCTTCTCCCGCGCCAAAATGTGGCTCGGCATCTCGGTCTTCCTGATCCTGGTGGGCTTCGCGTCCTTCATGATCCAGGGGCTGAATTACGGCATCGACTTTCAGGGCGGCACCACGATCCGCACTGAAAGCAGTACGCCCGTGGATGTGGCCGCCTACCGCGCGGCGCTGGAGCCTGCGGAACTTGGCGACATCTCCATCACGGAGGTTTTTGACCCGACCTTTCCAGACGACAAACACGTCGCCATGATCCGCATTCAGGCGCAGGAAGGCGCGGAATCTGTGGAAGGTGCTACCGTGCAAACCGTCGAGGACGCGCTCAGGGCGATTGACCCCGATATGATCTTCCCGTTTCCATCCGTGGAATCCGTGGGGCCCAAAGTCTCGGGAGAGCTGATCCAGACGGCAGCCATCGCGGTGGTCCTGGCCATTGTCGCGGTGCTGTTCTACATCTGGCTGCGGTTCGAGTGGCAGTTTGCGCTGGGCGCGGTGGCTGCGCTGGTCCATGACGTGGTGCTGACGCTGGGCGTCTTCTCGGAGCTACAGATCAAGTTCGACCTCGCCATTATCGCCGCGCTTTTGACCATTGTGGGCTATTCGCTCAACGATACGGTGGTGGTGTTCGACCGGGTCCGCGAGAACCTGCGCAAATACAAGAAGAAAGAGCTGAAAGAGGTGCTGAACGTCTCTATCAACGAGACCCTCAGCCGGACCTTCATGACCTCGGTGACGACCCTGCTGGCGCTGTTTGCGCTGTTCATTCTGGGCGGTGACGTGATCCGTGGTTTCGTCTTTGCGATGATCTGGGGGGTGATCGTGGGGACCTATTCCTCGATCTTCGTGGCCTCGGCGATCTTGCTGTGGCTGGGGGTGAAACGCGACTGGTCCAAGCCCGACCTGACCAAGGCCGGCAATCAGTTTGGCAATGTCGACGCTTAACGCTCTACGTCCTGTGGAAATGCAAAAAGGCCCGCCATCACCGGCGGGCCTTTCTTGTTTTAGGTGGCCCCTTTAGCGGCCGATAAAGAAAAACTTCCTTTTGAACTGGCTGCGGTGGCCCCGGTCAAAGCGATGGCCCCGGTCAAAACGGTGGCCCCGGTTAAAGCGGTGACCCCGGTCAACCCGGCTGAAACGCTCCTTGTGGAACTGGCTGCGGGCAAAGTCATTGGGATGTGCCACCCCGCCAAACCGGCTGCGGCGATCAAACCGGCTGCGGCGGTCAAATCGGTGATGGCGGGCGTCTCTGTGAGAAAAGCTGTGGTTGTTGAAATCCTTGACCACAACGCTCACCCCGAAATTGGAATGGCCGTTATTGGCGGCGGCGGGGGCAGGGGCCAGCGCAAGCGTGGCGATAACGGAAAGCCCGAGGGCGGCGGAAGAGATAAGTTTGATCATGTCATTTGTCCTTTTGGAGGGTAGAGGCCGGTCTGGCCTTTATCTTGCCCTCACTTTAGGCCTCTCAATATTTTCGCACAATTAAACCTAGCGTGATTGGTTTGTGTGCATTTTCGTGATCTCCGTGAGGCGCGTTACAGGGCGGTTTTTGACTGTCTTCCCAGCCGCTTGCTGCTAATGGCAGAGGATGAGTTGGGAGACATTGATCACGACAGAGCTTGGCTGGATCGTCTTTGGGGCGGTGCTGGCGGGGTTGGTGCGCGGCTTTGCAGGCTTTGGCACGGCGATGGTGTTTTTGCCGGTGGCGGGCTCGGTGGTGTCGCCTATCTGGGCGCTGACCATCATGGTGGTGATGGATGTCATCGGCCCGCTGCCCAATGTTCCGCGCGCGCTGCGCGACGGCCATCCGGGCGATGTGCTGCGGCTGTCTGCGGGCATGTTGCTGGCATTGCCCATAGGCGTTCTGGTTTTGTCGATGATGGCGCCGGATGCCTATCGCTACGCGGTGTCGATTATCGCGCTGGTCCTGCTGGTCGCGCTGATCATGGGGCTGCGCTACCGGGGCGTGCTCAGCAGAAAGCTGATCTATGGCACCGGGGCGATTGGCGGTTTTCTGGCGGGCAGCACCGGGCTGGCCGGGCCGCCGGTGATCATGCTCTACATGGCCTCGACCCATCCGGCGGCGGTGATCCGGGCCAACCTGATGCTGTTTCTGGTCTGCGCGGATGCGATGATGCTGGTGCTGTTTGCCCTCAACGGCCTGCTGTCGCTCACCCCCGTCCTGATGGGCCTCATCGTGGCGGTGCCCTATCTGCTGGCAAATGTCGCAGGGGCCGCTATCTTCAGACCGGACTACGAGAAAGCCTACCGCATGGCCGCCTATGTGATCATTGCGGTCTCGGCGGTCAGTGGGCTGCCGATATGGGATTGAAGATATGAAAATCACCGAGATCGATTATGACGCCGCCAAACCCATCGACAGCTATGGCGACGGGTTCTTCCGTGTGGCCTCGCAGGTGCATCACGGCGATATGCTGATCTTTCCCGATGCGGTGCTGGGATGGGGCGGCTATGGCGACCGGGCCGCGATCCTGGCGCAGGCGGACAAGATCGACGTGCTTTTTGTTGGCACCGGGGCGGAGATCGCCCATATTCCGGCCGATTTTCGGAATGCGCTGGAAGCCGCAGGCATCGGGGTCGAGCATATGTCCACCCCCGCGGCCTGCCGCACCTATAATGTGCTGCTCAGCGAGGGTCGGCGTATTGGGGCGGCAGTTTTGGCGGTCTGATACAGGGGCATGTAAGCCGTTTTGGTTACATGGAAATTTCACGCGACAGCCGCGCGACCGCCCTGATTGGGTCAGATTTGCCAACAAGACTTGTCCCCGTTCATAGCGAGGATATTTTATGAAATTGTTCCAAACCGCCCTTATTGCAGCAGCTTTGAGCCTGCCAACGGTCAGCACCGCCGCCCCCAAAGTGTATTCCGGCTCTGAAGCGCAAGCCATTCGCTGCGCCCAGCTGGTGTTCTTTGTGGCCAATGAAGGTGACAGGCAGGGCTTTTTGTCCCGCAATGACCAAAACGGGTTGAAGGCTTACGGGCTCTACCTGCTGGACACATATACCACCGGGACGCCCCGCCAGAAGGCCAAGGCGATCAGCAAGATGTATAGCGCGACCGGCTATGTGGAATCGGTGGAGAAATTCGTCAAAAGCCACCGCCGCTGCCAACGACAATTCCCTATTCGCTAAGCGTGACGCTGCGCGGGCGCGCCTGCGCGTCAGGGCCCGTCCCGAGCATCAGCGTTTCGGTTTCCCGCAGCAGTTTGCGGGTCATTGCACGCTCAAAATCACGAAAGCCCAGAGCGACCTCGATAAAGGCGTCGGGGCCCTGAATGACGCGTTTGCGGTAATAGGCCGACAGCTCCATCAGCTCCATCTGCCGCTCATCGCGCCCCAC
>CALFWN010000275.1 GCA_937928335.1 uncultured Litoreibacter sp.
CAGCCGCAGAATGACACCGTCCGCATGGCTGTTCAGCGCTCCGATATATGAAATCTCCGCCCTGCCCAGCCACGCTCCGATAACACCAAGTGGGACATTTCTACTTTGCAGAACGACGGACATTTCTACTTGGTTGCAACATTCTTGCACAGTTTTTCCGGGCCTTTGGAACAGCACACGCTTCAGTCGCGCGCGTAGACATCCTCGTAGCGCACGATGTCGTCTTCTCCCAGATACGGGCCGGTTTGCACCTCGATCAGCACCATAGGCAGCTTACCGGGGTTTTCCATCCGGTGCACGGCACCCAGCGGGATGTAGACAGACTCGTTTTCACCCACCAGCTTCACCGTCTCATCCACCGTTACCTTCGCTGTGCCCTGCACCACGATCCAATGCTCGGAGCGGTGGTGATGGCTTTGCAGGCTTAGGGCCGCACCGGGATGGACCACGATGCGCTTGACCTGAAACCGCTCGCCAATGACGAGGCTTTCAAACCAGCCCCAGGGCCGGTGATCCTTGGGGAAGGCTTCCGCCTGTTTGGCGGCCCGTTCCTTCAAGGCCGTCACCGCCAGTTTGACATCCTGCGCACGTGACGCATCCGCGACCAGCACCGCGTCAGACATGGCCACGGCCACGATATTGTTCAGCCCGATCCCCACCACCTGCAACCCGTCATCTTCAGAACGCAGCAGCGTGTTGTCGCAATCAATCGCCGTGGCAGGCCCAGACAGGGCCACACCGCGCGCGTCCTGACCGCTTTCGCGCCAAACCGCATCCCAGCCGCCCAGATCAGACCAGCCCGCGGAATAGGGCACCACAGACAGGTTATCCGCCCGTTCCATCACCGCATAATCAATCGAGATATTATCCGCCCTGCCCCAAGGTTCCGGTGCCAGACGCAGGAACCCCAGATCGGGCTTTGCCTCTTTAACGGCCTGCTCTACCGGCGCCATCAAATCAGGCGCATGGTCACGGTAGGCTTTCACGATGGCATCGGCGCGGAACAGGAAGATACCGGCATTCCACAGATGACGCCCTGAGGCCACGAGTTTTGCGGCCGTCTCAGCATCTGGCTTTTCGACAAAACGTGTCAAAGGCGCAGGGGAGCCATCAGGGCTATGCTCAAGCTCAAGATATCCGTAACCCGTCTCAGGATGGGTGGGTGTGATCCCAAAGGTGACAAGCTGGCCCGACCGGGCCTCTGCCAGACCTGCCTCAACGGCGGCCCTGAAAGCCTGTGCGTCGGGGACAACATGATCTGATGGCGAGATCAGCATCACCGCATCCGGGTCCTGGGCCTGCAAATACAAGGCTGCCGCCAGCACGGCGGGCGCGGTGTTGCGCCCCTCTGGCTCAATCAGGATCGCGCCCGGATCAATACCGGCCTCCGCCAGCTGCTCTGTCACGATGAAACGGAAATCCGAATTGGTCACCACCACAGGTGCGCCGTAGCCCTGCCCCGAAAGACGCGCGGCCGAGGCCTGAAACAGGGTTGTGTCGCCCACAAGCTGCGCAAATTGCTTGGGATAGCTTTTGCGCGACAATGGCCAAAGCCGGGTGCCTGAACCGCCACAAAGCAGAATGGGGGTGATGGTCATGGGGCCAATCCTTGTATTACTCATGCGCGTTGGTGACGTGCTTTTGGGGCAACGCTGTATCAGCGCTTGATGTAGTGCATTTACCTGCAGATATGACAGCGTTTTTGGTGTCTAAAAGTGACAAAATGAGGGCCTTTTCGTTGCCAAAACCCTATATTACAAGGATATGGGGCTTCTGAAACACGGGTGATGTCTTACCCCTGTCTATTCTTGAGCGGGACATTTCCTTTTATGTTGAGTAAAATTGTCCACAGCCCTAGGGACGCCTTAGGGAGCCGTGCGGGAGTGACATAATTTTGCCCGGAGACCTGACCTATAACCCGACCCTGCAACCGATGTAGAACCAAAACCGACAATCAGGCCGTTTTAATGAGTGATGAGACTACAAATCTGGGTGTTGAAGAAACCGATATCGCGATTGTCGGCATGGCCGCGCATTTACCGGGCGCCCATACTCTCGAAGACTACTGGAACAATCTGCAAAACGGCATCGAGTCGATCCGTCACTACACAAAAGAAGAGCTGCTTGCCGCCGGCGAAGCCGCGCATCGGCTGAACCGCCCCGATTACGTCCGCGCCGCCGCCCCGCTTGACGGGTTCGAGAATTTTGACGCCGAGTTTTTTGGCCTCTCCCCCAAAGAAGCCGCCATCATGGACCCGCAGCACCGCCGCTTCCTTGAAGTGTCCTGGGAGGCGCTGGAAAATGCGGGCCATATGCCGGAACATGCCAAAGGGCCCATCGGGGTCTATGGCGGCTGCGGTATGGGCAGCTATTTCTACTTCAACATCTGCTCGAACCCAGATTTGGTCGACAATGTCGGCATGTTCCTGTTGCGCCATACCGGCAATGACAAGGATTTCCTGACCACCCGGCTGAGCCATATCCTTGACCTCAAAGGCCCGTCCGTGAACCTGCAAACGGCGTGCTCCACCTCGCTGGTGGCCACGCATTACGCGGTGCAGGCGCTTTTGTCGGATGAATGCGACACCGCGATTGCAGGCGGGGTCACCATCGAGCTGCCGCAGGATCGCGGCTACATTTTCAAAGAGGGCGAGGTGCTGTCACCTGACGGGCATTGCCACGCCTTTGACCACCGCGCGCAGGGCACGGTCTTTGGCTCAGGGGCCGGTGCAATTGTGCTGCGCCGGCTGAGCGATGCAATTGCCGATGGCGACCATATCTGGGCGGTTATCAAAGGCTCTGCAATTAATAATGACGGGGCCTCCAAGGCGGGCTACCTCGCGCCTTCTGTCGACGGGCAGGCAACAGCCATTGCCGAGGCGCAGATCATGGCCAACACACCGGCCGACACGATTGACTATATCGAATGCCACGGCACCGGCACCTATCTGGGCGACCCGATCGAGGTTGCGGCCCTGACGCAAGCCTTCAACGAGACCACCCAAGAGACAGGTTTCTGCAAGTTAGGGTCTGTAAAGACCAATATCGGGCATCTTGATACAGCCGCTGGTGTTGCCGGGCTGATCAAAACGGCAATGTCGCTGCATCACCGCAAAATCCCGGCCTCCTTGGGGTATGAAGCCCCGAACCCGGCCATTGATTTCGAGACCTCGCCCTTCACCGTCAATGACACGCTCAGCGACTGGGTGCCCCATAAGGGTCCACGCCGCGCGGGGGTGAACTCTTTGGGGGTGGGCGGCACCAATGCGCATGTGGTGCTGCAGGAAGCGCCTGCGCGCGCCGCCTCGGAAGCCTCGGAATGGCCGTTTCAAATCCTGACCGTCTCGGGCCGCACCAAGGCTGCTCTGGATGACAATGCCAAGGCGCTTGCCGCGCATCTGCGCGCCCATCCCGAACAGGATCTCGCCGATATTGCCTGGACCCTGCAAAAGGGCCGCCGCGGGTTTGAACGCCGCCGCGTGGTGGTTGCGGAAACCCATGAAGAGGCCGCCGCACAGCTGGAGGCCAATGACCCCCGCCGCGCCTTCAGCCATTCCGTCGTAGGAGAGGCGCCTGACCATGTCTTCATGTTCCCCGGCGGCGGCGCTCAATATGCCGGAATGGCACGTGATTTATACGAAACAGAGCCTGTTTTTGCCGAATGGATGGATAAAGGCCTCGAAATTCTGGCGCCCAAGCTGGATTACGATATTCGCGCGCTTTGGTTGCCTGAACCGGACGCCATCGAGGCCGCGGACGAGGCGCTGAAAAAACCCTCCATGCAGCTGCCGCTGATCATGATCACCGAATATGCGCTTGCGCAGCTTTGGATGTCATGGGGTGTGCAGCCCGCCGCCTTGGTCGGCCACTCTATGGGCGAGAACACGGCCGCTTGCGTTGCGGGCGTGATGTCTTTTGAAGATTGCATTGGCCTCGTACATCTGCGTGGCACGCTCTTTGATACGGTCCCTGAGGGCGGTATGCTCTCTATTGCGCTGCCAGCCGATCAGCTGGAGCCGCTTTTGGGCGCGCATCTTGATCTGGGCGCGGTCAACGCGCCTAACCTGTCTGTCGCCACCGGGCCGCAGGCAGCCCTTGATGATCTCGAACAGCGCCTGAAGGCAAAGGATATTGATTGCCAGCGGATTGCCATCAATATTGCAGCCCATTCGCGCATGTTAGAGCCTATTTTGCAGGAATTTGGCGATTATCTGCGCGCCATCACACTGAATGCGCCGCAGATCCCGTTCACCTCCAACCGGTCCGGCACCTATATCACCGACGCAGAGGCGCAAGACCCCGAATATTGGGTCAGCCATCTGCGTGGCACCGTCCGGTTTGCAGATTGCCTGAGCACGCTCAGTGAGGTTGAAGAACGCATCTTCATCGAAGTGGGCCCCGGCAAGGCCCTGTCCTCGCTGGCCGGACAACATGACAAGCTCGCCGCCAACCAGATCATCTCAAGCCTGCGCCATCCCAAGGACGATGTCGCGGATGACGCCTATTTCATGGCGATGCTGGGCCGGATCTGGGCTGTGGGCGGCACGTTTGACTGGGACCAGATCTGGGGTGAGGCCCGCCGCCTGCGCGTGCCCCTGCCAACCTATGCGTTCCAACATGCCCCCTATTTCATTGAGCCCGGCAAAGCGGTGTCTGAGGATGAGACCCAATGGCTGACCCGCTCCGAGACCCCTGAGGATTGGGGATATCGCCCCGCATGGCTGCCGCGATACGCCGCCTGCGACGTTGATGTCACCGGCGATCTGTCAGAGGCCGAGATCCAGACCTGGCTGATTTTTGCAGATGATGCAGGCCTGTGTGACGGCACTGCTGCAAGGCTGCGCGCGGCGGGCCACCCGGTCGTTATGGTGCGCCCCGGCGATACATTCGCCCGTGCAGGCGAGATGGACTACATCATCGCGCCCGAGCGTGGCCGCGAAAGCTATGACGCGCTGATCTCGGATCTCAACACCCGCGACCTGATCCCGACCCGTATTCTGCATGGCTGGATGATCACCCGCGATGAAAGCTTCCGCCCCGGATCAAGCTTCTTCCACCGGGTACAGGAACAGGGATTTTACAGCCTGTTCTTCCTGGCGCAGGCCATTGGCGGGGAAGACCTGCCCGGCAATATTCATATCGTGACACTGACATCCGGAGCCGCACAACACAAAGACGAAGCACTGCCACATCCCGAGAAAGCCACCATCGCCGGGCCTGCGCGGGTTATCCCACGCGAGTTCCCGCGTCTCAGCGTATCGGTGCTGGATGTGCAGCTTTCCGAGCCTGCCGGCAGCAGGCTCCGTCGCGGCGCAGAGAAGGAAGGACAGGCGGCTCTGATCTGCCATATCCTCGAAGATGCGCTGGCCCAGCCTTCGGCCACAAATGCGCTCGTGCGCGACGGCAAACGCTTCGAACAAACCTATAAACCAGCCCCGCTGACCGAGATCGAAGACGGCCCCCTGCCCGTTTTGCGCGATGGTGGGGTCTATCTGATCACCGGCGGGTTTGGTGGCATTGGCCTGACGCTGGCCGAGGCGCTGATCACACGGGCCGGGGCGAAAGTAGCCCTTTTGGCCCGCAGCGCGCTGCCCGCACGCGACACATGGGATGATGTGCTGGCCAATACCGCGCCCGCCGCCTCTGTCGTGCGCCGGATCGAGGCTGTGCGCCGTCTTGAGGCATTGGGCGGCGAGGTGCTGGCTGTGGCGGCGGACGTCTCCAATGTTGAAGATATCCGCGATGCGCGTGCGCTGATTGAAGACAGGTTCGGCCCGGTAAACGGTGTGATCCATGCCGCAGGCCATATTGATGACGGCCCGATCATGGCCAAGGACGCCACCAGCATTGAAGATGTGTTCGCGCCCAAAATTCACGGCACCCAGGTTCTGGATGAGATCTTCCCCGATGGTGCGCTGGACTGGATGGTGCTCTTTGCCTCCTCCTCCACTGCGACCGCGCCCATTGGGCAGGTCGATTATGTGGCCGCCAACGAGTATCTCAACGCCTTCGCCAAATCGCGGGTTGGCGGGAAAACCAGGGTTTTGGCCGTCAACTGGGGCATCTGGGCCGATGTCGGCATGGCCGCGGACGCTATGGATGCGCGCACCGGGGTCACGGCACCGCCGCCGGTTGTTGAAACCGATGTTCCGATGCTGGATTACGCCACCTTCGATAACGCCGGAAACAGGCTCTATACTTCCTCATATAAGGTCTCCGAGCGCTGGTTCCTTGATGATCACCGCACCAAGGCAGGCGACGCATTGGTGCCCGGCACCGGCTATCTTGAGATGGCGGCAGAGGCCCTGCGCGCCCAGGGCGAGATGTCGGCCTTTGAAATTCGCGACCTCTATTTCCTGCGCCCCCTTGCGGTGGGTGACACGGCCACGCGCGATGTGCGGGTCAGCCTGCCGCGCAGCGATGAAGGCTATGAGCTGCTGGTTGAAAGCGGCACAGGCGGGATGTTTGAGCAAAACGCCCAGGCCTCCTTGTCACTGCTGCCAATGGCACAGGCCGGAGCCATCGATATCAGCGCCATCGAGGCGCGCTGTGGTCTGGCCCGTGAGGCTGGCGAGCTGGGCTGGATCGCCGCCCCGCAAGAGGTACATCTGAAATTCGGACCCCGCTGGCGGGTGCTGCAATCAACCGCTTTGGGTGATGGTGAGGGGCTGGCACGGCTCAGCCTCCCGGCCGTCGCACAGCGCGATATGGATGCAGGCTACATATTGCATCCCGGGCTCATGGATCTGGCCACGGGCTGGGCCATGAAGCTGATTGCAGGCTATGAGGCCAACCATCTATGGGTGCCGGTCTCCTACCGCTCGGTCAAAGTGTTTGGCCCCCTGCCCGCTGACGTGGTCAGCTGGGTTAAAAGCAGCGGCGAAAACCGCACTGAGGCAGAGATCGCAAGTTTCGACGTCACGCTCGCAGCCCCTGACGGGACAGTCTGTGTCGAGATCAAAGGGTTCTCAATCCGCCGGATGGACGATGTCTCGGGCTTCGGGGCCACGACGCAGGACACGCCCGCCACCGATACCATCACCATTGAACAAGAAGACATACGCCCCCTCTCCCCCGCCGAAGAGCGGCTGCGCCACAACCTGTCGCAAGGTATCCGCTCTGAGGAAGGTGCTGACCTCTTCATGCGGGCGCTCAGTGACGGGTATCGCCAGATCATTCTCTCTTCGCTTGATCTGAACGCGCTGATTGCACAAGCCGCGCAGACCGATACGGACGAGCAGGAAGACGGCCAGAAATTTCAGCGCCCACAGCTCGATTCAGACTATGTTGCACCTGAAAATGCCATTGAAGAGCGTCTTGCCGCCTTCTGGCAGGACCTGCTGGGCGTCGATCA
>CALFWN010000276.1 GCA_937928335.1 uncultured Litoreibacter sp.
TGGATCAGGATCGCCAGCACCATCAGCCCCATCAGCACGACCGACACATGCCGCCCGATGGCAAGCAATGTGCCATTCACCAGCGCCAGCAAGCGCGTCACCGCCAAGGTTGAGCCCATGTTCCTCCCAGAACGCCGCAAATTTCGAACCCCGTCGAAAGCGCGTTACTTTCGATTAGCCTCCATTCGAAAGCGCCTGTCAAGAACTGTCTTCAGGGCTCCGCCAGCACCAGCTCCACCTCATGCCTGCCACAAAGCGGTGCCACCCAGCCTGCGGCCACCCGGTCGGTCACCACCGTATGCACGTCAGACAGATGCCCCAATCTCACCGGGGCCGATCTTCCGAACTTGCCCGCATCTATGGCCAGAATGACATGCGCCGCATGGGCAATCATCGCCCGGCAAACCTGCACCTCCGCCAGATCGAAATCCAGCAAAGCGCCGTCTTCGGCCAGGGCCGCAGCCCCGATCACCGCGTAATCCACCCGAAACTGCCGCACGTAATCCACCGCCTCAGCCCCCAGAATAGCGCCATCCGACCGCCGCACAGCGCCGCCCGGCACGATCACCTCAACGCCCGGAAACAAACGCATTTCCGCAGCAAAATCCACATTATCAGTGATCACTCGCAGCTGGCTATGGCCCGACAGCATCCGCACCACCTGCGCCGTGGTGGTGCCCGCATTCATGAACACCGCACAGGTTTGCGGAATACGCGCCGCCACCGCCGCGCCAATAGCCTGTTTCGCCGCCGAGGCATCCCCCTCGCGCTGCGCCGGAGAGGCATATTCCACGCCCCCCACCAAAGCCGCACCGCCATGAAACCGCACCACATGATGCAGCTCCGCCAGCGCCTGCAAATCCTTGCGTATCGTCTGCGGAGAGGTCGCAAACCGCGCCGCCAAATCCTCCACCCGCACCTTTTGCCGGGCCTCAATCAATCCAAGAATTTTTCTCTGTCGCTGGCTCAGCATAGGCCCCCCTATACTCAACCAATCACAAAAACGAAACTAACGAAACCCATTTCAGCGGGATCGCTTTCGCTTTCCCCGACTCACCCGCTTCGTTTTGGCAAAAATACTCATGAAATACTCTGGGGGCATTGCCCGTGCGGCTTGGGGGCAAAGCCCCCAAAAGAGCACAAATATCGCGCGCGCCGCAGGCGCTCATTTACCCTTGGTTCTGCGCCAGCCAGGCCGCGATCAGGCGCCGGTCTTCCTCCGCGCGGACCTTGAAATTCATCCTGGTCCCCGCCGCAAACCCGGCAGGGTTTTCCAGCCATTCAACCAGCGCATCCTCGGTCCAGACCCGCCCCTCTGCGTTCAGCGCAAGCAATGCGTCGGAATACCCATAGCCCTCGACGCTGCCGATCTCGCGCCCGACCACGCCCAGCAAGGAAGGCCCGACCCCGTTGCGCTCCTGTTCCAGCTGGTGGCAGGCCACACACCGCCGCACCAGCCGCCCGGCCGCCGCCAGATCAGCCTCACCGACATCCGAAACAGGCTCGACCTCGGCCTCTTCCGCCTGCTCCGGCGCGGCAATCACATAGGCCAGATCACCCGGCTTGGGGCCAAGGTTCTGATACAGCGTGCCAACCCCGTCATTGAGCGCCAGAAACCCCATAAGGGGCAGGCCAAAGGCAAACACGATCATGCTGAACCGATTCATCCGCAGGGGTCCTTTCGAGGGTCTTGTCAAAGCGTTACGCGTTACATGGCGCGATTTCCCTCGGGTGCAATGCACAACCGGGAAACCCGCGACAAACCGCCGCTTCTCCCACCTCTCCTTGGCGGAGGCAGGCCCCTAGCGGATGCGGGCCTCGCTTTTGGCGTCAAACAGCATCGCACGTGGCAGATCCAGTGTCAGCCCAACGCGGGTCCCTTCCTCGGAACGCTCGTCGCCGCGCTCCTCCACGATGATCTTCTCGCCCGTGTCGCTCATCAGATAGGCATAGGACACGCCGCCCAAAGCCTCTGTCAGCTCCACCGAATGGGTGTCACCGGCAGGGTCAATCACCAGATGCTCGGGCCGCAGCCCAATGGCAACAGCGGTCCCATCCGCAGGCAGGGTCACATCCACCGCACAATCCTGACGCAGCGCAGGCACGTTGACCTTGCCGCCCTTCACCGTCCCGTCCAGAAAATTCATCGCCGGAGACCCGATGAACCCGGCCACAAACTTGTTATCCGGGTTGCGGTACAATTCCAGCGGCGCGCCCACCTGTTCAATGCGGCCCGCCCGCAGCACCACGATCTTGTCGGCCAGCGTCATCGCCTCAACTTGGTCATGGGTCACATAGATCATCGTGGCCCCGATTTCCTTGTGCAGGCGGGCGATCTCCACCCGCATCTCCACGCGCAGCTCGGCGTCAAGGTTGGACAAGGGCTCGTCAAACAGGAACACTTCCGGCCCGCGGACAATCGCGCGGCCAATCGACACCCGCTGGCGCTGCCCGCCCGACAGGGCGGCGGGTTTGCGGGCCAGATACTCTTCCAGCTTTAGGATGCGCGTGGCCTCCGCCACTTTCTCCTCAATCACCGCTTTGGGGTGGCCGTTCATCTTCAGGCCGAACCCCATATTCTCTTTCACCGTCATATGCGGGTACAGGGCGTAGGTCTGAAACACCATCGCCACGCCGCGCTCGGACGGGTCCATCCGGGTCACGTCCCGCTCGCCAATGGCCACCGAGCCCTCGGTGATCTCTTCCAGCCCCGCGATCATGCGCAACAGCGTGGACTTGCCGCAGCCCGAAGGCCCCACAAAGACGCAGAACTCGCCATCCCCAATATCCAGGTCAACGCCATGCATCACCTGGACATCGCCGTAGCGCTTAATCACGTTTCTGATGGTCAAACCTGACATGGGTATTCTCCCTTTCTGGGGCTCTAAGCGGGTTGTTTGATCTGTTCGGGGAAACGCCAGCTTTCGGCGTCTTCGGCAATACGGCTGACGGTGGATTTCATGTGCGGCACCAGCTGCGCGAGGCTCTCAAGCGAGTGGCGCGCGGTGGTCGAGGTCACGGACAGCCCGCCCAGCACATGGCCGCCCTGCGTCAGGATCGGCAGGGCCACGCAGATGATACCCGGCTCATGCTCCTCATTGTCATAGGCGAAGCCACGGCTGCAAATAATGTCCAGCTCGGCGCGCAACGCGCGGCGCGAGGTCAGGGTGTTGGCGGTAAAACGGTGGTAGCTCTGCTGCTCGATGATCCGCGTCTGCACGTCGATCCGGCTCCAGGCCAGCATCGCCTTGCCAACGCCGGTGCAATAGACGGGGCCGACCTTGCCGGCCTGGCTATACATCTCCACCGGCACGGCGGCGTTGCGCTTGTCGACATACAGGACCTGCCCGTGATCCAGCTGCGCCAGATGCACGGTCTCGCCGATCTCTATGGACAGGGCGTCCAGATAGGGGCGCGCCACCGGCGCAATGGAGGCCGTCTGCCAGGCCTGATGCGCAAGCCGGACCAGACGCACACCCAGCGCATAGACGCCACGCTCCGCGTCATAGGAAATCATCCCCTGCTGCACGAGGCTTTGCAAAAGCCGGTACAGAGTCGCTTTCGGATATTCGCTTGATTCGAGCAGGTCGGCGAAGCGGACCGGGCGGCCGAACGCGGCAACTTGGTCCAGCACATTCAATGCTTTACCTACAGTTCCCGCCTCATTGACGCGCTCAGTCATCGGTCCTCCCCCTGACGAATCCCGGCCCCTCCTCCCCGAGTTGCCTGTTGACAAGCCTAGCCGAGTCACGGTTAAGTTTTCAATATGCAAAACTAAGTTTCACTATTTGGAACTTACCTAGGGAGGAAAAGATGCATAAATTTTTGAAAGCGTCCACTGCGGCGCTTGCATTGGCTGTTGCGGCCTCGGGGGCAAACGCGGATGGCCACGCGCTGTCGGGTGACCTTGTTATCTTCTCGGACATGTCCAACCCTGCGCCCCGCGCGGTGATGGAAGGCATGGTCGAGCGTTTCGGCGAAATGCACCCCGACCTGAACATCGAGCTGACGATCATCGACCGTGAGGCCTACAAAACCCAGATCCGCAACTTCCTGACGGCAAACACGCCTGACGTTGCAAACTGGTATGCCGCCAACCGCATGAAGCCATATGTGGATGCGGGCCTGTTCGAGGACATCTCCGACGTCTGGGAAGGTCAATTGTCCGAAGAGCTGGCATCGACCAAAGGTGCGATGAAGGAAGTTAGCCCCAAGAACCCTCTGATTTCTTTGAGATTGGTGGGACTTGGCCAGTGCTTTATGACCTCCGTCTTGGCTTCCCCAGGTGAGATGCCTTTGTCTTTGCAGATGTCATAACCCAGGTATGTGATTTTAGCCGATCCGAATTGGCATTTTGATGGTTTGGCTTTTAAATTGTGCTTTCGGAACCGCATAAATACTTGCTGCAGTTTCTTTAAATTATCTTCATGGGTTTTGACTGACACTACGACATCGTCGATGTAAACGTATACCCTATCAATGCCTTGTAAGACAAAGTCTACAACGGCTGCCACCGTCGATGAGGCAATGGAAAATTTAAGCCAATTTTATGCAGTGATTTCTTTTGAAAATTTTGCGGAAGAAGCGCCCCGTTTTTTAGAAAAACACCAAGTTCCATTTGAGAAAATACCGAACGAGCGAAAAGCAAAATACGAACCGCCAACCGCTGAAGAAATCGAGATTATCAAAAAATACAATGCGTGGGATATCGAGTTGTATCGTCGTTGGGAAATTTCCAAAAAACAACTCGAACTACCTAAATCATAACGAATGAACATACGCGTAAAACTGGCACGAATCAAAAGGAAATATTTTTCAAAACCGCACATCAAAAATCGGAAGTTTCCGACCTATTGGTTTCATCGGGTATTGAAAAATGAGGCTGCGCAAGTGGTTCAGATCGGTAGCAACGATGGCAAGACTGGCGATCCTTTATATATGCTTTTTAAAAAAAATCGAAAATGGAAAGGGCTGTTTGTAGAACC
>CALFWN010000277.1 GCA_937928335.1 uncultured Litoreibacter sp.
CGTCGGCATGGCCCCGCCGCAGGCCGATGTGCGCCGTGCGATAGAGGATGGTGCGGCGCAGGTTTTTGGCGCTGAGGCCGGACAATATGGCCTGACCACCCCGCTGGACCCCGACGAGCAATCAACCCGCGAGGCCCTGCAGGGGGAGGCGCATTGCAACGCGTTGCCGCCGGAGGTTTTACCGGGATTTGTCGAGGCCCAGCGGTTGCGCGATGCGCGTTTCGCCCGCGCGACACTCAATGCCTTGCAGCGCTATGGCAGCCCGGTCGCCGTAATCACCGGCAATGGGCATGTAAGCGCTTGGGCGATGCCGCGCGCATTGGAGCGGGCCGCGCCTGAGGTGCAGGTCGTGACGGTCGCCCAGCTCTACACTGACGCGGAAGCGCCGGGTGTGGATGTGGTCCTGCACTCCCCCGCACCGCCGCAACCCAGCGACCCATGTGCGGCGTTTGAAAGCAAGTGATTGCTCCAGCGCGGGTTTCCCCTTACCTATCAGGACGCTCGACGGCTCAAGGAGTGCTCATATGCTCGCTGGAAAACGCGTTCTGCTTATCATCGGGGGCGGCATTGCCGCGTTCAAATCGCTCGACCTGATCCGCAAGCTGCGCGAGCAAGGCGCACAGGTGACGCCGGTTCTGACCAAGGCGGCGGAGGAGTTCGTGACACCTCTGAGCGCCTCGGCCCTGTCTGCCCAGAAAGTCTACCGCGACCTGTTTGACCTGACCGACGAGGCCGAGATGGGCCATATCGAGCTGAGCCGCGCGGCGGATCTGGTCGTGGTGGCCCCTGCGACGGCGGATTTGATGGCCAAGATGGCGGGCGGGCTGGCCAATGACCTTGCCTCCACCCTGCTTTTGGCGACCGACAAGAAGGTGCTGATTGCGCCCGCAATGAATGTGCGGATGTGGGAGCATCCGGCGACGCAGCGCAATCTGGCCACGCTGAAGGCTGACGGCATTCTGTTTACCGGCCCTGATGAGGGCGACATGGCGTGCGGCGAGCATGGGCCGGGGCGCATGTCGGAGCCTCTGGCCATTGTCGATGCCGTTGTCGCGGCGCTGGCGGATGGGCCGTTGAAGGGCAGAAAACTGCTTGTGACCTCCGGGCCGACACATGAGCCGATTGACCCGGTGCGCTATATCGCCAACCGATCATCAGGGGCGCAGGGCACGGCTCTGGCGCGGGCCTTGTCCGCTCTTGGGGCGCAGGTGACATTTGTGACCGGCCCCGCTGATGTTGCGCCGCCTGAGGGGGTGCAGGTGGTCGCGGTCCAGACCGCTGACGAGATGCTGGACGCCGTGAAAGCGGCCTTGCCCGTGGATGCGGCAGTGTTTGCAGCGGCGGTTGCCGATTGGAAAGTGGCCAGCGCCTCGGACAACAAGATCAAGAAAACCAAAGGCGGGTTGCCGCAGCTGGAATTTGCAGAGAACCCGGATATTCTGGCCACCGTTTCGCAGATGAAACAGGGGCGTCCGGGGCTGGTCGTGGGCTTTGCGGCAGAGACGCAGGATGTGATCCGGAACGCCACGGAGAAGCGCAAGCGCAAGGGGTGTGACTGGATCATCGCCAATGATGTGAGCCCCGCGACGGGTATCATGGGCGGGGATGAAAACGCGGTGACGATGATTTCCGGGACCGGTGCAGAGAGCTGGCCGCGGATGAGCAAATCCCAGGTTGCGGCGCGGATTGCCGCGCAGATTGCGGATGCGCTGGCGTGAGTGTGACGGTGCAGATCAGCTGGGTTGAGGGCGCGGATCAAACGCTTGGCCTGCCCGCCTATGAGACAGAAGATGCGGCGGGCGCGGATTTGCGGGCGAACCTTGCAGGCAAGGCCTCAATGACGCTTGACCCCGGTGCGCGCGCGCTGGTGCCCACCGGGCTGAGGCTTGCGATCCCGCAGGGTTTCGAAGTGCAGATACGGCCCCGGTCCGGGTTGGCGCTGAAACATGGGATCAGCCTGCCCAACACGCCCGGCACCATCGACAGCGATTATCGCGGAGCGCTGGGAGTGATCGTGATCAATCACGGGGACGCGCCATTTGTGATCTCGCATGGCGACCGGATCGCGCAGATGGTTGTCGCCCCGGTTGTGCAGGCGCGGTTTGAGCAGGTCGCGCAGCTTGATGACACGGAGCGTGGCGCAGGTGGGTTCGGCTCCACCGGGACGGGCTGATGGGCTTCGTGCTGCTGCTGGTCGCAGGGCTCTACCTGCTGGGCCGGGTGATGGGGGTGTCGCAAGCGGCGCGTCTGCTCTTGCCCGGCCTCGTGATCCTGGCGGTGGTCGTCATTCAGGCCACCTTGCCTGCGGGCAACCCGTTGAAAGAGGCAAGCGGCGGTTCGCTTGGCAATTGGCTGGTAGTGCTGGGGCTGGCCGCTTTGGCGCTGGCCTACAGTTTCGGGCTGACGAGATTGCGGGCCCGCCATGACCGGGCCGAGATGCCGGAGCCCACCCCCAAAGGCAGTTTCAGCGCGGCAGAGCTGGACCGCTATGCGCGCCATATCGTGTTGCGC
>CALFWN010000278.1 GCA_937928335.1 uncultured Litoreibacter sp.
CGGGGTGGCAATAAGTGCGGCCAAAGTAAAGAGCGAAACCAACCCGATGAACACACCTGCCCACCTGATTTTCGGCGCCGCCGCCTTTGCCAAGCCGGGTCAGCCCAAAGTGACATTGGCCGCTTTGGCGGGCGCGCTGGCCCCTGATCTGTCGCTGTACCTGTTGGCGGGCTGGCAGCTTTTCATCCTTGGCACCGACCCGCAGATTGTGTTCCGGGTGATGTATCATTCCGACGCGTGGCAGGCGATTTTTGCCATCGACAACTCGTTTCTTGTCTGGGGCGGGCTGCTGGGGCTGGCGCTCACCAGCAAACGGGCGGCGCTGATCGCCTTTGCCGGGGCCGGGCTGTTGCATCTGGCGCTGGATTTCCCGCTTCACAATGACGACGCCCGTGCGCATTTCTGGCCGCTGACGGATTGGCGGTTCATCAGCCCCGTCAGCTATTGGGACCGCGCCCATTATGGCGGCGTTATCGGGCCTATCGAGATGGCAATGAGCCTGCTCTGCCTCGGTGTTTTGTGGCGCAGGTTCAAGACGTTGTGGCCGCGGCTGATGATGGCGGCCACCGCCACGTTGCAGGTCGCGCCGTTTCTTGTCTGGGCCTTTGTGTTCGGGCGCTAGAACAGCTCTTCCTTGACGGCCTCCATCACCACATGGGTCGAGGTGTTGGACACATGCGGCAGGGCCGAGATCAACTCGCCCAGAATGCGCCGATAGGAGCTCATATCCTTGGTGCGCACCTTCAGCAGATAATCGAACCGCGATGCGACCATATGACATTCCTCGATCTCCGGCGCGTCCCGCGCGGCGGCGTTGAAGGCACGGAGCGCGGCTTCGCGTGTGTCGTCAAGTTTGACCTCGACAAAGGCGATGTGGTCGAGCCCCAGCTTCACCGGGTCCAGAAGCGCGCGGTAGCCGGTGATGATGCCTGCCTCTTCCAGCCGCCGCATACGGGCCTGCGTTGGCGTGTTGGACAGGTTGATCCGGCTGGCGAGCTCAGTGATCGAGATCCGCCCATGCGCGGACAGTTCCCGCAAAATTGCGTGGTCATATTCGTCGAGAGATTTATCCATATTACCCAAGTGCAGACGCATTGATGGTGAATATCTCTACGAATTGCACAAAAACAGCCAGTAAGCCATCCTGAATGCGCTATAGTGAGGAATATCTCTTATTCAGGTGTTGCCCATGTCCTCCCTTGCTGCTCTGCGCTCCGCCATCCGCTCTGAAACCCTGCCCGATGAGGCCGCATCTGTCACAAGACTGGTTGAGGCGGCTGGACTGTCGGGCAAGGACCGCGCCCGCATCGTGGAACGTGCAGCCCGGCTGGTGACAGAAATACGCAGCTCTGCCAGCCCCGGCTTGATGGAGTCTTTTCTGGCGGAATACGGGTTGAACACCGATGAGGGCGTGGCGCTGATGTGTCTGGCCGAAGCATTGCTGCGCGTGCCGGACCCCGACACGATGGACGCGCTGATCGAAGACAAGATCGCGCCGTCGGACTGGGGCACGCATCTGGGGCATTCCTCCTCTTCGCTGGTCAATGCCTCGACCTGGGGCTTGATGCTGACAGGCAAGGTGCTGACCGACGAGCAGCCGGGCGTTGCGGGTCAGCTGCGGGCGATGGTCAAACGTCTGGGCGAGCCAGTGATCCGCACCGCGACAGCCCGCGCGATGAAAGAGATGGGCCGCCAGTTCGTGTTGGGCGAAACCATCCAAAGCGCCATGATCCGCGCTGAAGCGCAGGAGGCCAAGGGCTATACCTACAGCTATGACATGCTGGGCGAGGCGGCCAAGACCGACGCGGACGCGCTGGGATATCTCAAGGCTTACCGTGACGCGATTGCGGCGATTGCCAAGGCGGCAGTCAAGCGGGATTGCCGTGCCAATCCGGGCATTTCGGTCAAGCTGTCGGCGCTTTTTGCCCGCTATGAAACGCCTCAGAAAGAGGCCGTGATGCGGGTCTTGCAGCCGCGCCTTTTGGAGCTGTGCCAACAGGCTGCCCATGCGCAGGTCGGCTTGAACATAGATGCGGAGGAAGCCGACCGGCTTGACCTTTCGCTTGACGTGATCGAGGCCACGCTGGCCGACGCCTCGCTGGAAGGGTGGGACGGGTTTGGCGTTGTTGTGCAGGCCTACGGGCATCGCGCCGGTTTCGTGATCGACTGGCTCTATGCGCTGGCGCAAAAGCATGACCGCAAGATCATGGTCCGGCTGGTCAAAGGCGCCTATTGGGACACGGAGATCAAGCGTGCTCAGGTTCTGGGCCTGCCGGGTTTCCCCGTCTTCACCCACAAGCCTACGACCGATATCAGCTACATCTCGAACGCCCGCAAGTTGCTGGGCATGACGGACCGGATCTATCCACAATTCGCCACCCATAACGCCCATTCGGTTGCCGCAATCCTGCATATGGCGGGTGATCTGGACGCGTTCGAGTTTCAGCGCCTGCACGGGATGGGCGAGCGGCTGCATGATATCGTCATGGCCAAGGGAGAGACCCGCTGCCGCATCTACGCGCCTGTCGGCGCGCATCGCGATTTGCTGGCCTATCTGGTCCGCCGTCTGCTGGAGAATGGCGCGAACTCGTCTTTTGTGAACCAGATCGTTGACGAGGAGGTCAGCCCCGTCGAGGTAGCCTCTGACCCGTTCACCGATATTGAGGACGCGACCTACCCGGCGGTCACCCATCCGGCGCAGGTCTTTGCGCCGCGCAAGAATGCCAAGGGCTGGGATTGGAATGACCCGGTCGATATGGCCGATATAGCCGAGGCCCGCGCGCCTTTTGCGGACACGAAACTGACCCATAAACCTGCCGATATGGCCGCCGTGAAAAAGGCGTTGAAAGCCGCCAAGCCCTGGGACGCGGATGTGACGACGCGCGCGGATGTCTTGCGCAAGGCGGCAGACCTTTATGAGGAAAACTACGGCGAGATCTTCGCGGTTCTGGCGCGTGAAGCGGGCAAGACCACCATCGACGCAATCGGGGAGCTGCGCGAGGCCGTGGACTTCCTGCGCTATTATGCGGGGGAGGCGGCCAAACATACCAGCCCCGCGCTTGGCACATTTACCTGCATCTCGCCCTGGAATTTCCCGTTGGCCATTTTCACGGGCCAGATTGCCGCGGCGCTGGCCACGGGCAACGCCGTGCTGGCCAAACCGGCAGAGCAGACCCCGGTGATCGCGACCCTTGCAACCAAGCTGCTGCACAAGGCGGGCGTGCCGAAATCGGCGCTGATCCTGCTGCCCGGTGGCGGCGAGATCGGGGCCGCGCTGACCGCCAGCCCCCAGATTGACGGCGTGTGCTTCACCGGCTCGACCGCGACGGCGAAACATATCCACACCGCCCTGGCGCAAGAGGGCAATTTCAAAGCGCCGCTGATTGCAGAGACCGGCGGGCTGAACGCGATGATCGTCGACAGCACCGCGCTGCCGGAACAGGCCGTGCGCGACATCGTGGCTTCGGCGTTTCAATCTGCGGGACAGCGGTGTTCGGCCCTGCGCTGCCTTTACGTGCAGGAGGATATTGCCGAAGGGCTGACCGAAATGCTGACAGGCGCGATGGCAGAGCTGACGGTTGGCGAGCCGTGGGACATGGCCACCGATATCGGGCCGATCATCGACGCCCCGGCGCGGACCAAGAT
>CALFWN010000279.1 GCA_937928335.1 uncultured Litoreibacter sp.
AGCTCGAAAGTTCGCTCGAGCAAAGAGGCGAAAGCAAGCGTGATATCCTCAAAAAGGTGCAAGCGACGACGCTGCCTGCGGGCTCGGCGAGCTTTGTGCGTCAACAGTCTCCTTTAGCCCCCGCCCTGTCGGCGGGCCGAAGGCCCGTCGAAACGAAAATGCCGAAACGAAGATGTCGAGCGAAAGATCATGACGCTTTAGCCCTGTTTCTCTTCGTGTTTTGCCTGATCCCAAAGCGCATCCATCTCGGCCAGATCCGATTGTGCGGGGGTCTTGCCACGCTCGGCCAGCAGCGCCTCGATCCGCTCAAAGCGGCGGGTAAATTTGTGATTGGCCGCGCGCAACGCCTCCTCGGGGTCCACTTTCAGGTGCCGGGCGAGATTGGCCATCACGAAAAGCAGATCGCCGATCTCTTCGCTCAACGCATCCTGGCTGAGCCTCTCGCGGGCCTCCACCACTTCGCCGGCCTCCTCGACGATCTTGTCGAGCACCTGATCGGTGGAGGGCCAGTCAAACCCTACGCGCGCGGCGCGTTTTTGCAATTTTGTCGCGCGCATCAGGGCGGGCAGGCCGATGGCCACGCCGTCCAGCGCCCCACCCTGCGCCTTGCCTGCGCGTTCGCTTGCCTTGATCCTCTCCCAATCGGCGGTTTGCTGTTCGGCGGATTTGTCGCGGGTCTCGTCGCCGAACACATGCGGGTGGCGGGCGATCATCTTGTCACTGGCCCCGTTGGCCACGGAGGCGAAGGTGAAATGCCCCGCCTCCTGGCCCATCCGGGTGTGGTAGACGGTCTGCAACAACAAATCGCCCAGCTCGCCTTCCAGCTCGGGCCAGTCGGCGCGTTCAATGGCGTCGGCGACCTCATAGGCCTCCTCGATCGTGTAGGGGGCGATGGTTGCGAAATCCTGCTCGATATCCCAGGGGCAGCCCGTATCGGGGTCGCGCAGCCTTGCCATGATCTCGATCAGCCGCTCCATTGGCCGGGAGGCGTCATGTATCAGCTCAGGGTGGTCAGTGGCCATTGCGCGGGGTCCTCATTTCAGCGAACGTGGCTGCAATTCACCACGAAGGAGCGCCAGATGCCACCCGTCAACCGCATTGCCGATTTTGCCGAAGACATGACCGCGTGGCGCCGCTGGATGCACCAGAACCCCGAGCTGCAATTTGACTGCCACGAGACCGCCGGGTTTGTGGTGGCGCGGCTGCGCGAGTTTGGCATCACCGAGATCCATGAGAATATCGCCACCAGCGGCGTGGTGGCCATTCTCGAGGGGCAGGGGGAGGGCCCCACAATCGGGCTGCGCGCCGATATGGACGCGCTGCCGATTCTCGAGGCGACGGGCAAGGATTACGCGTCACAAACCCAGGGCAAGATGCATGCCTGCGGCCATGACGGGCACACGACCATGCTTCTGGGGGCTGCGCGCTATCTGGGGGAGACGCGCAATTTTGCGGGCAAAGTCGCGCTGATCTTTCAGCCTGCAGAAGAAGGCGGCGGCGGCGCGGGGGTGATGGTGGATGAAGGCGTGATGGAGCGGTTCGACATCAGCTCTGTTTATGCGCTGCACAATGCGCCGGGCGTGGCGGAAGGGGCGTTCTACACCACAAAGGGAGCGATCATGGCGGCGGCTGACACGTTCCATATCCATGTGACCGGCAAGGGCGGGCATGGCGCCTACCCGCATGAATGCAAGGACCCGATTGCGGCGGGGCTGGGCATTTGCAATGCGCTGCAGACCATTGTGTCGCGCGACCGCAAGGGGCTTGACGCGCTCGTGGTCTCGGTCACCCAGTTTCACAGCGGCACGACCGATAATGTGATCCCGGATACGGCCTATATCAACGGGACGGTGCGGACCTTTGATACAGGTGTGCAGGAGATGGTGATCGCCCGGATGCAGGCGATCTGCGACGGCCATGCGGCGGCTTACGGCGTGACGGTCGATTTCACCTTCGAGAAAGGCTACCCGCCCACGATCAACCATGCGCGCGAGGCAGGCTTTGCCGCCGCGGTCGCGCGGGAGGTGGCGGGGGACGCGATGGTCACAGAGGATGCGGAGCCCGAAATGGGGGCGGAGGATTTCTCCTACATGTTGCAGGCGCGGCCGGGGGCATATCTGTTTATCGGGCAAGGCGACAGCGCCGGGCTGCATCACCCGGAATATGATTTCAACGACGCGGTCGCCCCGATCGGGGCCAGCTTCTTTGCGCGACTTGTGGAGCTGGCGCAGCCTGTGCAGTGAGGGTTGGGTGAGATTGAGCCCGAGACGTTTTATTTAGGGGGCTCCGCCCGCAGTTTTCTACTTAGGGGGCTCTGCCCCCGGAGCTGACGCTCCTCCCCCGAGGTACTTTTGAAGCAATGATAGGGGGGTGTTGCGTGGGGGGAGGCTGTTACGCCGGGCAGGAGCGGAGCCAGTTCGAGGCGAAGGTGATTTGGGTGCTGCCGGCCAGACGGGCGGTGCGTTCAAGGGCGCTGTTCAACCTCGCGCGGCGGTCCTTGCCCATTTTGATGGATGGCTCGGGCCAGAAAGCAC
>CALFWN010000280.1 GCA_937928335.1 uncultured Litoreibacter sp.
CATTGGCCAGCATCTCCAGCGCCGCCTCAGGGGAGGTCCAGACCGCGCTATGGCCCGCCTCTGTGGGGTCGGAACGACGAAGCACCGGGCGCGCGACATAGATATGACAGAGCTTTTCAGCCCAAAGATCATATTCCGGCATATAGGCAAACCGGCGAAACGCGCCCAGATGACGGGGCGATGAAATGACCCAGCCGGTCTCCTCCATCACCTCGCGGTGCAGCGCATGGGTGGCATGTTCGCCCGGATCAATCCCGCCGCCGGGCAATTGCAGCTCTGGCACCGGCGCGGATTGAAATGTGGTCAACATCGCATCACCGTCCCACAAGATCGCATAGGCGCCGGGACGGCGCTTGTAGCTTTGACCCTGCCGAACCGCCTCGCCATACCGTCTGATCATCGCCCCGCTCCTTGCGTTTCAAACACCTCGCCCGGGCCGAGAGCCATGCAAACCCCGCACAGCCGCCTTGCCCTTGGCCCCAGTATTGCCGTGCCTATATAGACGCGGTATGCCACCTCAAGGCCAAAAGGTATCTCCAATGACACTTGGACAAAAAATCGCGTGGGACGACACCGTTCTGCCCTTTCAACTGGATCGCTCCGATATTCGCGGGCGCGTCGCGCGTCTGGACGGCGTGCTCGATCAGGTATTGGCGCAACATGACTACCCCCCTGCCGTGGAGGCCGCGGTGGCCGAGGCCGCACTTCTGACCGCGTTGATCGGTCAAACGATTGACCTGCGCTGGAAGCTGTCCGTGCAAATTCGCGGCAACGGCCCCCTGCGGCTGATCGCGACGGATTATTACGGGCCCAGCAAGGATGGCGCCCCCGCCCGGATGCGGGCCTATGCCAGCTATGACGCCGAAAAGATCGAGGCCGACGCCCCGCATTTTCCGCAAATCGGCAAAGGCTATTTCGCGATCCTGATTGATCAGGGAAACGACATGAAACCCTATCAGGGCATCACGCCCATTGCAGGTGACAGCCTGTCCTATTGCGCGGGCACCTATTTCGCGCAATCCGAGCAGCTGCCCACCCGGTTTTCGCTCACCTATGGCCGCAGCCAGGAGCCCGGCCAGCGCGCAAGCTGGCGCGCGGGCGGCATCATGTTGCAGCATATGCCAAAGGCCTCCCCGCTGATGGCCAGAAATGAGGCGACCGGCGACACCGGGCTGCTGGACGGCGCGGACTTGCTTGAAGGCGATGACAGCGAGAACTGGAACCGCGCCAATATCCTGCTCGACACGGTCGAGGAGATCGAGCTGATCGGGCCCTCTGTTTCGCCAACCGACCTGCTGGTCCGGCTGTTTCACGAGGACCAGCCGATTGTCTATGACGCCCAGCCGGTCACGTTTGGCTGCACCTGCTCTGAAGACAAGGTGCGGCAATCCATGTCGATCTACTCGGCCAGCGACATCGCGCATATGACCACGGAAGAGGGCACATTGACCGCGGATTGCCAGTTCTGCGGCGCGCATTACGTGATGGATCCGGCCACGCTGGGGTTCGAGGCGGCGGGCGCGGATGACCCGGCTGCCTGATATGATGACCCGGATCGAGGCCGCGCTTGGGCAACCCGGCGCGGCCTCTTCTGATTTCGACCTGAACCCCGGCACGGTGCTGCCCGACAACCGCACATTGAGAGAGGCCGCCGTGCTGATCCTGCTCAGCGATCTCGATGGCGTGCCGTCTGTCTACCTGACCAAACGCGCCTCCGGGCTCAAGCACCATCCCGGCCAGATCGCCTTTCCCGGCGGCAAACTTGACCAGGGCGATACCAGCCTGCAAGCCGCCGCCCTGCGCGAGGCCCGCGAGGAAATTGCGCTGCCGGAGGGTGCGGCACAGGTGCTGGGCCAGCTGCCGCCCCATGAGACCGTGACCAGCTTCACCGTCACCCCTTTCGTGGCCCGCCTTGAACGCTCGTTTACGCCCGTGGTCGAGGCCGGCGAAGTAGCCGAGGTGTTCTGCGTGCCGCTCACCCATCTGATGGACCCGGCCAATTACAGCATCGAGGGGCGGCGCTGGCGCGGCGCGACCCGGCAATATTACACCGTGCCTTTCGGCCCCTATTACATCTGGGGGGCCACCGCGAGCATGTTGCGCACCCTCGCTCAGCGGGTCGCCACATGACCAGTCAGGCGTGCAAGATTGCAGAGCCCTGGCTGACAGACCCGGACACGACCCGCCTGTTCGATCTTTTTGAAACCCAGGGCCACCAGCTGTTTTGCGTGGGCGGCTGCGTGCGCAACAGCCTGCTGGGCGTGCCCGTTAGCGACATCGACATGGCGACGGACGCCCGGCCCGGTGACATCAACCGCATCGCGGAGGCCGCCGGGTTGCGCACCATACCGACAGGGCTTGAACATGGCACCGTCACCGTCATTTCGGGCCGCACCACCTTTGAAATCACCACGTTTCGCAGCGACGTGGAGACGGATGGCCGCCATGCCAGGGTCGCCTTCTCAAACAACCATACGGAGGATGCCAAACGCCGCGACTTCACCATCAACGCGCTTTATGCCGCCAGAGATGGCGCGGTGCTGGACCCGGTGGGCGGGCTGCCGGACATCACCGCGCGGCGGGTGCGCTTCATCGGTGACCCGGATGCGCGCATCGCGGAAGACTATCTGCGCATTCTGCGCTTTTTCCGGTTCCATGCCTGGTACGGCGAGCCTGAGGGCGGCATCGACCCTGACGGTCTGGCGGCCTGCGCTCAAGGGGCAGACGGCCTCGACGCGCTCTCGGCGGAGCGTATCGGCGCAGAGATGATCAAACTGCTCAGCGCCTCGGACCCCAGCCAGGCGATGGCCGCAATGCAGGCCTGCGGCGTGCTGGCCCGGATCATGCCCGGTGCAGAGGCGGCAATGCTGCCCGTGCTCGTTCATGTCGAGGGCGCGCACGCGCCTGTCTGGACCCGGCGGGCTCTGGCCTTGGGCGGCGAACCCGTCAAGGACCGCTGGCGGCTCTCCAGAGCGGATGCAGAGCGGATGCGCCAAGGGCGGGCCGACCTCAGCAGCGGTGCGGGGCTTGCTGAAATTGCCTACCGCCAAGGCGCCGACCACGCGTGGGATATCGCCTTGGTGAGGGCCGCAAGCCTGCAACACATGCCCGAAGACGGCTTTGAGGAAAACCTCCGCCAAGCCGCCGCCGCGCAGTTCCCGGTCAAAGCCGCCGATCTTATGCCAGCGCTGCAAGGCCCCGCGCTGGGAAAACGACTCAGAGAGCTGGAGGACCGCTGGATCGCCTCCGGCTTTACCCTAACCAAAGACACGTTGCTGGACGAATGAGCGTCGATCCGCTCTATCTTTTTGTCTTCGCGGGGCTGTTCTCCCCCGGGCCGAATGTGATCTTGCTGACCACATCGGGGGCGCGGTTCGGGGTGCGCCCGACGCTGCCCCATATCGCCGGCGTCGCCGTGGGGGTCGGCATCACGGCGGGGCTGACCGCATTCGGCATCGGGGCGCTATTGCTGGCCCAACCTGCGCTGGCATGGTCTTTAAAACTGGTCGCTATGGGCTGGATCATATGGATGGCGTGGCGGCTCTTTCGCTCCACCATCGGCCCGCAGGCCAAGGGCGCGGACCGGCCTTTCACCTTTATCGAGGCCGTGCTGTTTCAGTGGGTAAACCCCAAGGTCTGGGCCGTGGCGCTGGCCGCCTCTGCCGGGTATGGCGCGGGGCTGAGCCCCTCGGCAGAGGCCGTCCGGCTGGCCACCACCTTCAGCGGATTGAACCTTTTTGTCTGCCTGTTCTGGACATATGCCGGCTCTTGGCTCACATATCTTTTGACCACCCCGCGCGCTTGGCAAACCTTCACGACCGTCATGGCGCTGGCATTGGCCGCATCCGCGGTCATGGTATTTCTGTCCTAGTTCTGATATTCGGACCGGCTGAGCAAAGGCCATCCACATGTTTCGATATTTTGAAAATTTGGTCGACCCCTATGAGGCGTATGACGAGGTCGACGCCCCGCCCACCAGGCTGTGGCCGTTCATCCGCGCCTATTCGACCCCGTTCAAAAAGCTGTTCTGGGTCGCGGCGATCCTCTCGATCATCGTCGCCGCAGTCGAGATTGCGCTGATCTTCTATATGGGGCGTATCGTCGATCTGCTGGGCAGCGCGGAGCGGGACAGCTTTGTCGCGGAACACGGGCTGGAGGTCGCGCTGGTGGCCCTGTTCATTGTGTTCCTGCGCCCGGTCATTCAGGCGCTGGATGTGGGCATCCTGAACAACGCGATCCTGCCCAATTACGGCACGCTGTTCCGCTGGCGCGCCCATAAACACGTGCTGCGCCAATCCGTGGGCTGGTTCGAGAACGACTTTGCCGGACGCATCGCCAACCGGATCATGCAGACCCCTCCGGCGGCGGGGGAGGCGATCTTTCAGGTGTTTGATGCCATCACTTTTTCCGTCGCCTATCTGGTCGGCGCCGCGATCCTGCTGGCGGATGCCGACCCGCGCCTTGCCGTGCCACTTTCCATCTGGGTGGTGTTTTATGCGCTGCTGGTGGCCTGGACGATGAAACGCGTGGGCCCGGCGTCAAAAGCCTCGTCAGATGCGCGCAGCCAGGTTACGGGCCGCGTGGTGGACAGCTACACGAACATCCATTCCGTCAAACTGTTCGCCCATCACGACCGCGAAATCGACTTCGCCAAGGAGGCGATTGAAAACACCCGCCAGACCTTCGCCCGCGAGATGCGGATCTTCACCATGATGGATCTGATGCTGATGACCCTGAACGGGCTGCTTATTGTCGGCGTCGTGGGCTGGGCGATCTGGCTTTGGGTGCAAGGCACGGCCTCGGTCGGTGTGGTTGCTGCCGCCACCGCGCTGACGCTGCGGCTGAACGCCATGACCGGCTGGATCATGTGGGCGCTGTCATCGTTTTTCCGCTCGCTCGGCGTGGTGCAGGAGGGGATGGAGACCATCGCCCAACCGATCACCCTGACCGACACCCCCCATGCCAGACCGCTTGAGCTGACCAAAGGCCGGATCACGATCAAGGAACTGTCGCACCATTATGGCGGCTCCGTGAACGGGCTGGATAGGCTGTCGCTTGATGTCGCACCGGGGGAGAAGGTCGGCATCATCGGCCGTTCCGGGTCCGGCAAGTCGACGCTGGTAAAGCTGCTTTTGCGTTTCTATGACGCCGAAAGCGGCGAGGTGCTGATCGACGACCAGAATATCCGTGACGTGACCCAGGACAGCCTGCGCCACAGCATTGGCATGGTCAGTCAGGAAAGCACGCTGTTGCACCGCTCCGTGCGCGACAACATTCTTTATGGCCGCCCCGACGCCTCAGAAGAAGACATGATCCGCGCCGCAAAACGCGCGGAGGCGCATGACTTTATTCAGGACCTCTCTGATCCGGAGGGGCGCACCGGCTATGACGCCCATGTCGGCGAGCGCGGCGTGAAGCTGTCTGGCGGGCAGCGGCAACGGATCACGCTGGCCCGCGTCATGCTGAAAAACGCGCCTATTCTGGTGCTGGACGAGGCCACATCCGCCCTCGACAGCGAGGTGGAAGCGGCCATTCAGGACACGCTTTATGGCGTGATGGAGGGCAAGACCGTGATTGCCATCGCCCACCGCCTGTCGACCATTGCGCAGCTTGACCGCATCGTGGTCATAGAGGATGGCCGCATCGTGGAAAACGACACCCATGCCGCGCTTTTGCAGAAAAACGGCCTATATGCCGGGTTCTGGCAGCGCCAATCGGGCGGCTTTCTGAACACCTCCGAGGCCGCGGAATGATGGACCAGCTCACCAAACTGACAGCCCCCGCGCTGGAGCGTCTGAGCAAGATGATCGACCCGTTCGAGCCCGCCAGAATCGCGCCGCCACGCAGCCTGTGGGCCTTTTGCAAATGGTGCCTTGCAGGGACCTGGCC
>CALFWN010000281.1 GCA_937928335.1 uncultured Litoreibacter sp.
CATGAATGTCTTTGGCGTCGTGGGGTGGAAGAACGCGGGCAAGACCGGGCTGATGGAACGGCTCGTCTCTGAATTTGTGGCGCGTGGGCTAAGCGTTTCCACCCTGAAACATGCCCATCACAGTTTCGAGGTGGATCGCCCCGGCAAGGATAGCGACCGGCATCGCGTCGCGGGCGCGCAGCAGGTGCTGCTCTCGTCGTCAAACCGCTGGGCGCTGATGAGCGAGCTGCGCGGGGCGCAGGAGCCGCCGCTGGCCGAGCTGTTGGCCAAGCTCTCCCCCGTCGATCTGGTGCTGATCGAGGGCTACAAACGGGACACCCATCCCAAGATCGAGGCCCACCGCATCGAGACCGGCCAGCCGCTGATTGCACCCGGCGATGACACCATCCGGGCCGTGGCCAGCAACGTCAGCCCCGACGGTCTGAATGTCCCGACCCTTGATCTTGATGACACCGGGGCCATCGCCGATTTCATCCTTGCCGAGCTGGGAATGTGAGCCTTTTCGACACCCATGTCACTGTCGATTGGTCGGGGGGAAATGACGCAGGACCGCGCCCGCGCAAGGACGCGATCTGGGCCTGCAACGCGCGTGACGGCACCCCGGTCTATCTGCGCAACCGCCAGCTGGCCGAAGACTGGCTGGCTGATCTTATCGCAACCGAGACCGCAGCTGGCAGGCGTTGCCTGATCGGCTTTGATTTCCCCTTTGGCTACCCGGCAGGCTTCGCGCAGGCGGTCACCGGCTCGAAAGACCCGCTCAAGCTGTGGGACTGGCTGGAAGCGCGGATCGAGGACAGCCCTGAGCGCAACAACCGCTGTCAGCTCGCCTCGGAGATCAATGCCGGGCTAAAAGGTATCGGTCCGTTCTGGGGCAACCCGTTCCGGGCGCAGGATTTCGCGCATCTTCCGCGCAAGGGGCTGGCCCGCACCAACACCGATTTCCCCGAACGCCGGGCTGTGGAGGCACGCGCCAAAGGCAGCTTCACCTGCTGGCAATTGGCGGGTGCGGGTGCTGTTGGCTCGCAGGTCTTGATGGGGCTGCCGGTGCTTGCCCGTTTGAAAAGACGCTTTGCAGGGCAGGTCTCCGTCTGGCCGTTTGAGCCGTTGCAAACCCGCGTCGCTTTTGTCGAGATCTGGCCGTCGCTCATCGCACCGCAAATCGCGCAGGCGCAGCGACCGGGTGAAATCAAGGACGCGGCCCAGATGCGGGTGCTGGCAGACGTGCTGGCCTCGCTTGACAAATATGGCCGGCTGGAGGCCATGTTGGGTGAAGGCCAGACAGGCGCCAGCGAGGGCGAAGGCTGGATCGTCGGGGTCGGACATGAGGCGGAGATGGCGCGGATGGCAAAGCAGCAGATCAAACCGGCGGCACTGGCCAATGATTGCTTCGCCCTGCCACAAGGCGTGAAATGGACCTCTGTTGACGACGCGCTGGCACGGCTGAAAGACCGGATACGGCCGGTCACAGGTGCCGAAACCGTCCCTGTTGCCGAATGCTCAGGCCGTATTCTGGCGGAAGATATCCGCGCTCTGCGCGCCAACCCACCTGCCGCAAATTCGGCAATTGATGGCTACGGTTTTGCCCATGCGCATATGGCGCGCCAGATGCCCCTTTGCGATGGTCGCGCCGCTGCCGGGGCGGCTTATCAGAGCATAGTGCCCGCCGGACAGGCGATCCGCATTCTGACCGGTGCCGTGCTGCCCGAGGGGGTGGATACGGTGGTGATGCAGGAGGAATGCAGCGTCTCGGACGGGCGCGTGGCCCTGCCCGAAAAGGTGAAGCACGCACAAAACACGCGCAAGGCGGGCGAGGACGTGATGCAGGGCGAGGTCGCGCTGGGGGCCGGGCATCTCATGCGGGCGCAGGACGTGGCCCTTCTGGCAGCCCTTGGGGTCGCCAGCGTGAGCGTGAGCACGCGCCTGCGTGTGGGCGTTTTATCCACCGGCGACGAGTTGATTGCCCCGCAGGCAGACGCGCCCGTGGATCGCACCTTCGATGCCAACCGCCCGATGCTTTTGAGCCTTGCTGCGCGGTGGGGCTATGCGGCGGTTGATCTTGGCCATGTGGCCGATGACCGTGACGCCCTGCGCGACGCTTTGAACGCGGGCGCAGGCAGCTGCGACGTGATCCTGACCTCGGGCGGCGCGTCGGCGGGGGATGAGGACCATGTCTCCGCGCTGTTGAGCCGGGAAGGCTCTCTGACCAGCTGGCGGATCGCGATCAAGCCGGGCCGCCCGCTGGCCTTGGCGATGTGGGACGGCACACCCGTCTTTGGCCTGCCGGGCAACCCGGTTGCGGCCTTCACCTGCGCGTTGATCTTCGCGCGGCCCTCCTTGTCGGTGCTGGCGGGCGGCACATGGTCCGCGCCACGCGGTTTCATGGTGCCTGCGGCCTTCTCCAAATCCAAAAAGCAGGGCCGCCGCGAATATTCGCGGGCACGTCTGACCCCGGACGGCCACGCCGAGGTCTTTGCCTCGGAGGGGTCGGGGCGCATCTCCGGGCTTAGCTGGGCGGATGGGTTTGTGGAACTGGACGACCCCGCGCAGGAGGTCTTGCCCGGCGATCTGGTGCGCTACCTGCCGTTCTCCAGCTACGGGCTTTAGTCAAACGTCCCGGTCACCCGGCCCAGCAGCATGAACGCGCGTGCGGTGCGGGTGTCGGCCAGCCGGATGATGTCGTCATCCGTGGCATGTTCGCTGAACCGCGCGAAGGTGCGGTCGAACTGGCGCAGGAAGTGATGCACGGCGTCACGAAAGATCGGATCGGCCCGCATCCGGCCAGAGGCGAGCGCAAGGGCAGAGCGGTCATGAATACCGCCAATTCCCGAGATCGCGGCACCGCGCTGCCCATCTGCAAACTTGCGCCACAGCTCGGGCCGGGAGCGGTCGGGCCGCAGATCGTCCATATAGATGCCGTCATGGCTCAGCAGGGTCAGCACGTCCTGCGAGGCCCGGATCAGCTTGCTGGAATTGGCATCCGCCAGGGCGCGGCGCAGCTGGCCGAAACCTTCCGCGTCGCTTTCATTCTCGGGGAAGTTCATCGCGCCGATAAAGTCGGTGATGGACAGGGCCGGGTTCAGCGCCTCGGGCGGGGTGCCAAGCGCCAGCATGGGCTGGCTGTCGCCAGCGGCCAGGCCTTGGGCGACAAGCGCAGGCTGTTGCGGGGAGGCGGCAGGCAATTGGTTGTCCCGGCGCGTCGCAAAGGTCGCAATCGCCGTCTCGGCCTGTTTCTGGCGGGCGACGATTTCGTCAAGTTTTTGCTCCAGCGCGGGTTTGACACCGTCCACCCGCGCCTGGTTCTGTGACAGATACGCGTTGCGCATCGCATCGATCGAGGCCTGCAACCGGGCGCTTTCCTCGCGCATGATCCGGGCGGATTTCACCACGGTCGCCCCGATCCAGATCATCGCAATCGGCAGAAAAATGGCCAGAATGGACAGAAGATAGCCCGACTGGGTGCTCCTGCCGGCATCGGGCTGGCGCAGGAACAGGAAATAGACCAGCACGCTGGCAACCCACAAAACGGTCAGTATGACGGCGATCACATCGGCTGCCGCCAATCCGCCTTCCTGGCGCAGGTAGGCCCCGAAATTGAGAGGCTTGCCCTCGGTCTGGCGCGCAGCCGGGGCGGGCTGATGGGGGTGGATCACCTCTTGTGAAAGCGGCTCTTGGCTCATGGTGTTGCCTTCATCCCTGGGCTGGCGTCGCAGAAATACGCGCGCGCCTAGACGTATCTGATCTCTAGCACTTCATAGTCGCGGGTCCCGCCGGGGGTGCGCACCTCGACGCTGTCGCCCTCTTCCTTGCCAATCAGGGCGCGTGCCAGAGGTGAGCCGATATTCAAAAGCCCATTGTGGATATCAGCCTCCTGCTCGCCCACGATCTGGTAGGTCTTCTCTTCCTCGGTATCTTCGTCAACCAGCTTGACGGTGGCGCCGAATTTGATGGCGCCGGACAGACTGGCGGGGTCGATGACCTGCGCCAGCCCGATCATGCCTTCAAGCTCCTTGATGCGGCCCTCGATGAAGGACTGCTTCTCCTTGGCGGAATGGTATTCGGCATTTTCCGACAGGTCGCCATGCTCGCGGGCCTCAGCGATGGCGGTGATGATGGCGGGGCGCTCCACGACCTTCAACTGCTTCAACTCGCTGTCGAGGGCTTTGAAGCCCCGGGGCGTCATTGGTATCTTGTCCATGATCTTACCGTTCTTCCTGAGGAGGCGCTTGATTGCGGCGCGCTTTGCTTATGTCACCCGGAGTGCCGAGGATTCGCAAGCCCGCATGGGCGGCGGCCCGCCGAGTTGATGCGCCGAGTTGATGCGCCGGGCTGGTACGCAGGGCTAGTTTTGCAGCGATGCGCGGGGCGGCGGAGCGGTGGGTTCCCCGTCCACGCCGCAGGCGGCCAAGGCGGTCAGGCAAAACGCGGCAGTCAATGTGATGATCGTGAGCTTCATCCCAGTTTTTCCTTCCATCTTGCGATCTGTACGCGCACCTGCGCGGGCGCGGTGCCACCATAGCTGGTGCGGCTGGCAACCGAGTTCCTGACCCCCAGCACGTCGAACACCTCCGGGGTGATCTGCGCATGGACCTGCTGCATATCGTCCAGGGTCAGGTCCGGCAGATCGCAGCCCTTGTCCTCGGCCAGTTTCACAAGGCTGCCCGTGACATGATGGGCGTCGCGGAACGGCATATCAAGATGGCGCACCAGCCAATCCGCGAGATCGGTGGCGGTGGAGAAGCCCGAGGCCGCGGCGGCCTCCAGATTGGGCTGATTGGCGGTCATGTCCGAGACCATGCCCGTCATGGCCGCCAGCGCCAGCATCAGATTGTCGGCGGCATCAAAGGTCTGCTCTTTGTCTTCCTGCATGTCCTTGGAATAGGTCAGCGGCAGGCCTTTCATGACCATCATCAGCGCGGCGTTGGCCCCGAAGATGCGGGCGACCTTGGCGCGGATCAGCTCTGCGGCATCCGGGTTTTTCTTTTGCGGCATGATCGACGAGCCGGTGGAGAACCGGTCAGACAGTGCCACAAAGCGGAACTGGGCGGAGGACCAGATCACCAGCTCCTCGGCGAAACGCGACAGGTGCATTGCGCAGATCGCGGCGGCGTTCAGGAAATCCAGCGCGAAATCGCGGTCAGACACCGCATCCAGCGAGTTGGCGGCAGGCCGGTCAAACCCCAGCGCCCGCGCCGTGGCGTCGCGGTCTATATCAAAGGAGGTGCCCGCCAGCGCGGCGGCCCCCAGCGGGCTTTCATTCATCCGCGCACGCGCATCGGAGAACCGCGAGGCGTCGCGGCCCAGCATCTCCACATAGGCCAGCATGTGGTGGCCCCAGGTCACCGGCTGCGCGGTCTGCAAATGGGTAAAGCCCGGCATCACCCAATCGGCCCCGGCCTCCGCCTGCATCAGAAACGCCTTTTGCAGCGCGGTGATGGCCTGAAGGCAGGCGTCGATCTGCTCACGCACCCAAAGTTTGAAATCCGTGGCCACCTGATCATTGCGCGAGCGGGCGGTATGCAGCCGGCCAGCGGGCGCGCCCACGACCTCTTTCAGGCGGGCCTCGACATTCATGTGAATGTCCTCAAGCGCGGTGCTGAAGGCGAATTTTCCGGTCTCTATCTCTGACAACACTGTGAGGAGGCCTTCCCGGATGGCCTGCGCATCGTTATCGCTCAAGATACCTTGTGCGGCCAACATGGCGGCATGGGCGCGGGAGCCTTCGATATCCTGCTTTGCCATCCGCTTGTCGAAGCCGATGGAGGCGTTGATGGCCTCCATAATGGCATCGGGGCCTGCCGCAAAGCGCCCGCCCCACATGGTATTTGAAGTGTCGTCAGTCATTGAGGCTGGCCTTGTTGGAGCTGCTGCTATGCGTCTATTCCGATCTCTGGTCCTATACGCGGGGCTGGCCCTGATGGGCAACCCCGCCAGCGCCGATGTTGGCCGTCTGGTGGCATTGGCCGAGGGCGAGCTGGGGCGTATCCAGTTTCACGCCGAGCCCCGCCCGTTGCAGCTATCGGCTTTTGAGGACGAGAACGGCGCCCCCGCAACGCTGGACGCCTATCGCGGCAAACATGTGCTCTTGAATTTCTGGGCGCTGTGGTGCGCGCCTTGCGTCAAGGAGATGCCCGCCCTCAACCGGCTGGACGGCGCCATTGGCGACGGGTTCGAAGTGGTCACGCTGGCCACGGGCCGCAATGCGCGCCCCGCCGTCGATGTGTTCTTTGCCGAGAAGCAGTTGGACAATCTGCCCAAGCTCTTTGACCCGAAAATGCAGATTGCCCGCGAAGTGGGCGTGCCGGGCCTGCCGGTGAGCATCTTTATCAATCCCGAAGGGCAGGAGATTGGCCGCGCCGTGGGTGATTACGAATGGGACAGCCCCGCAGCGCAGGCATTGATCCGCGGCTGGATGGCCGGAAGCTGACTTGATTGTGCGGCTGCGCCGCGCAAGATGTTTTTGCGCTGTCGCGCGGACTTGGGGGCTTTGCCCCCAAACCCCCGGCGAAGCAGACAGGGCTGATACCCTAGGATTTCGCGCGCACAACTTGCAACAGCGGCATCAGCTGACCCATATCGGGCCCATGCTGCATCCCTGTCAGCGCCTTTCTGAGCGGCATGAAGAGCCCGCGCCCCTTGCGCCCGGATTTTTCTTTGACGGCTGACGTCCAGTCGGACCAGCTGGTCTCTGTAAAGGGCATTGGCGGCAGCAGGGTTAGTGCCTCCGCCACAAATTCAGCATCGTCCGGGTCGATATCCGGCTCTGCCCCGTCATGGCAGAGCGTCCACCATTGCGCGATGTCATGGCGCGTGGTGATGTTTTCGCGGGCGACGGTCCAGAAGGCCTCTTGCTGAGCGGTTGGCACGCCCAACGCGTCGAGATCGGCGGCAACTGTACTCACCTCCTGCGCGTGCAGGTGTTTCGCCGTCAGCGGATACAGGTCGTCAACATCGAACTTGGTCGGGGCCGTCCCGAAACGTGACAGATCGAACCCCTCGACCAGCTCCTCCATCGAGCCGCGCAGCTCAATCGGGTCAGAGGACCCGATGCGCGCCATATGCGACAGCAAGGCCAGCGGCTCCACCCCGTTTTCGCGCAGATCGCGCAACGCCAGCGTGCCGAGGCGTTTGGACAGGGCTTCCCCTTGCGGGCCGGTCAGCAGAGAGTGGTGGGCAAAATTCGGCACCGCGCCGCCAAGCGCCTCGATGATCTGGATCTGCGTCGCCGTGTTTGTCACATGATCTGACCCGCGCACCACATGGGTAATGCCCATATCCGTGTCATCCACCACCGATGCGATCGTATAAAGCACCTGACCATCGCCGCGAATGAGCACCGGGTCAGAGACCGAGGCCGCATCGATTGAAATCTCGCCCATGATGCCGTCGGCCCAGTTGATCCGCGCGTGATCAAGTTTGAAGCGCCAGACGCCCGAGCCGCGTTCGGCCCGCAGCGCCTCTTTTTCGGCCGCACTCAGCTCCAGCGCGGCGCGGTCATAGACCGGCGGCTTGCCCATGTTGAGCTGCTTCTTGCGCTTGAGATCCAGCTCGACCGGGGTTTCCCAGGCCTCGTAGAAACGGTTGATCTCGCGCAGCTTGTCGGCGGCCTCTGCATAGCGGTCCAGCCGGGAGGATTGCGTCTCCACCCGGTCCCAGTCCAGCCCCAGCCATTCAAGGTCCTGCTTGATCGCATCTGCATATTCCGGCCTGGAGCGTTCCGGGTCCGTGTCATCAAGCCGCAGCACGAACGTACCGCCATTCTTGCGGGCGATCAGGTAGTTGAACAGCGCAGTGCGCAGGTTGCCAACGTGCAGGTAGCCGGTGGGCGAGGGGGCGAAGCGGGTGACTGTCATTTCAGATCCTTTGCGAGCCAGCCGGGTGAAACATAGGCCGCGCAGTTTGTCCATATACTGCGGCGCACCATAGCACTTCACGCTGTGTTTATCGATCTGAACCGCAGATGCGCTATACTATGACATCTGATCAAAAACAGGAGAGAAACACCATGCCGATCACATTCTCCCGCCGTGGGGCCCTGAAGCTGGGCGCCGCATTTCCTTTGGCCGCACCTGCGCTTCTGACCGCAACCGCTGCCCGCGCAGATGGTCATGCCAGCAAAGACACCGGCATGGGGGTCTATCGCCGAGTTCAGCTGGGCGAGTTCGAGGTGGTGACACTTCTGACCAACACAATGAGCGTGGAGGGCCCGCAAAACATCTTCGGGATGAACGTCCCGGCCGACGAGTTCAACGCGGTCTCTGAAGCTGCATTCCTGCCCAATGACAAGATGCAGTTCTTCTTCACCCCGACATTGGTCAATACCGGCTCCGAAGTGATCTTGTTTGACACCGGCCAAAATCCCGAAGGCATCGTCAGCGCGCTGGAGGCGGCGGGCTACGCGCCGGGCGACGTCAACAAGGTGGTGATCACCCATATGCATGGCGACCATATTGGGGGCCTGATGGGGGAGGGCGGCGAGACATTCGCCAATGCCAGCTACGTTACCGGCGCTGCGGAGCACAACCACTGGTCCAGCGCGCCGAATGACAATTTCAACGCCAAGGTGAAGCCGCTGGACGAGAAATTCTCGATGATCGACGATGGTGCTGCGGTGGCGTCCGGCATTACGGCTGTGGGCGCCTTTGGCCACACGCCGGGGCACATGACCTATATGCTGGACTCCGGCGGCAAGCAGCTTTTGCTGATGGCAGATCTGGCCAACCATTATGTCTATTCACTGGCGCATCCCGACTGGGAGGTGAAGTTTGACATGGACAAATCCGCCGCTGCCGCGTCGCGGCGCAAGGTGCTGGGCATGTTGGCGGCAGACAAGATCCCGACTGTGGGCTACCATATGCCATTCCCCGGCATGGGCTATGTGGCGGCAAAGGGCGACGGGTTCGAATATGTGCCGGTGAGCTACCAGATGATGCTCTGACAGATCGCATTTTATGCAATTGATGACGCGCCGCCGGGTAGAAATGCCGGGCGGCGCAACATTTTGTTAGGGAAGGGCTGCAAGAAAGACCGGGCGAGAGGGGATAGATCTGTGATTGGACACCCTGAATGACCTTTGGCGAAAACAGAGACACAATTCTGGCTGTGATGGACCTCATTCAGCAACCCATGTTCCTTCTGGAGGTGATGGGTCCGAAGACATTCGTTTTTCGCGGGCTCAATACGGTTCATCAAAACCTGTCCGGCCTCAGCAATGAGATGGTGTTCAACAAGACCCCGCATGATGCCTTTCCTTGCCGTCTTGCGGACACGGTTGTCCAGAATTACGAGGCCTGCCGCGCCTCTGGCAAAGCCCATACCTACGAAGAGATACTGGAGCTGCCGACCGGTGCGCTCTGGTGGCAGACAACTTTGTCGCCGGTCTTCGATGATCAGGGTCAGATCAGCCAGATCGTCGGTCTGGCCGTCGATATTACCCCCCGCAAGGACGCCATGTTCGATGCTTCGCAAAAACTGTCAGAGATGACGCGGTTGAACGAGGATCTGCAGGTATTTGCCTCTACGACCGCGCAGGATATGCGGGGGCCGTTCCAGACGATGATCGCGCTGATCGACATGGTGATGGACGGATTCGTCGATCTGGGTGACGAGAAGGCCGATCAATTGGCGCTTTGCTCGGAAATTGCGCATGACGCCATTGCCTCCATGAGCAGCATTCTGACAACGGCGCAGGGCCTCAAGCTCGCCAAGGAGGTGATCGACGAGGTTGATCTGGGCCATATATCCGCCGACATCGCGGCGCTGCTGGACCCGCATGAGCGGCTCAGCATCGAATTGCCCAGCGCGCATGTCACAACGGATCGTGTGGCGATGCAGATGGTGCTGCGCAACCTGATGGAAAACGCGGTGCGCTATGCTGACAAGAAAATTTCAGTCAGCGTGACGGAGGTTGCCGATGACCCGGCCGGCAGCAGCATTGCGGTGACGGTCAGCGATGACGGTGTCGGGCAGTCAGCAGATATTCGCAGTGACGGGCAAACCATCCTGCCGGTGCCGGAGCAGGTGGGCGGCGATTTCGGGATCAAATCCGCGCTGGCCATCGTCTCGGCCCGCGGCGGCAGCCTGACACAGACGCAAAACAACTTCACAACCGGGGCCGCTATCCGGTTCACCTTGCCCGGTGCTTTTGCAGGAGACCCGAAAACCGCCCAATTGAAGGCGGAGGGTCTTCCAAAGGCCACGCCCTTTCAGATGGCTGGCTACAGCCAGGTGGGTCTTGGCCTGCCCCGCAAAATCCGCCCAACCTAGCCGTCGGCCTAGCTGGTGTCGCGCCAGCGGTTCACAATGGGGTAGCGGCGATCCAGCCAGAACGCCCGCGGCGTCAGACGCCCGCCGGGGGCGGACTGGAACCGCTTGTATTCCGAAATATAGATCAGATGCTCGATCTTCTTGACCACCGCGCGGTCATGACCGGCAGCCACAACCTCCGCTATGGATTGATCCTGATCCACCAGACGTTCGAGAATGTCGTCCAGCACCTCATAGGGCGGCAGCGAATCCTCGTCTTTCTGGTCGGGCCGCAGCTCCGCTGAGGGCGGCTTGTCGATGATCCGGGTCGGGATCACCTCGCCGGGTCTGCCCATCATCCAGGGCGCGTGATGCGCATTGCGCCAGCGGCAGGTCTCGAAGACCCGCATTTTATAGAGATCCTTGATCGGGTTATAGCCGCCCGACATGTCGCCATAGATCGTGGCATAGCCCACTGCGACCTCGGATTTGTTGCCGGTGGTCAGTAGCATCTCCCCGAACTTGTTCGACAAGGCCATCAGCATCACGCCGCGCAGCCGTGATTGGATGTTTTCTTCGGTCACATCCGGCGCGGTCCCCTCCATCAAGGGGGCAAGCGCCTCCGTCACCGCCGCGCGCGGGCCAGAGATCGGCACCGTATCAATCCGCGCGCCCAGCCGGTTGGCGCACTCGGATGCGTCCTCCAGCGAATGCTCGGACGTATATTCCGAGGGCAGCATCACGCAGCGCACATTCTCAGGGCCCAAAGCGTCGCAGGCAATTGTGGCCACCAACGCCGAATCGACCCCGCCCGACATGCCCAGCAGCACCTTTTTGAACCCGGTCTTGCCCATATAGTCGCGCAGGGATTCGACCATCATGCGGTAATCCAGCGCCCATTCATCCGGCAAAACGGCTTTCTCGGACGCAACCGCCCGCCAGCCATCGTCGCCTTGCTCGAAATCCACATGCGCGATCACCTCGTCAAAGGCGGGAAGCTGCAGCGCCAGCGCGCCGCCGGGGTTCAGCACGAAAGAGCAGCCGTCAAACACCTGATCATCCTGCCCCCCGACCATGTTGAGATAGACCAGCGGCAGCCCGGTCTCTACCACGCGCGCGACCATATGGCCGACCCGGATGTCATGCTTGTTGCGAAAATAGGGCGAGCCATTGGGCACCAAAAGCATCTGCGCTCCGGATTCAGCCAGCGTCTCTGCCACATCCTCGTGCCACGCATCTTCGCAAATCGGCGTCCCGATCCGCAACGGGTCCAGCGCATAAGGCCCTTGGATCGGCCCGCGCGTGTAGACGCGTTTCTCGTCAAACACATTGAAGTTCGGCAGTTCATGTTTGAGCATCCGTGAGGCAACCTTGCCGCCCTTCAGGATCGAATAGGCGTTGTAAAGCTGGCCATCCTGCATCATCGGATGCCCGATCCCCATCGCGGGGCCTTCGGCAATCTGCGCCGCCAACGCATCAACCGCGCGCATGGCATCCGCCGTGAAGGCAGGCTTCATCGACAGGTCCTGCACCTGATAGCCGGTCAAAAACATCTCGGGCAGCGCCACCATCTGCGCGCCCGCCGCGCGGGCCTCTTCCCAGGCCTGAGCCGCCTTGGCCGCATTGCCCGCAAAATCGCCTACGGTCGGGTTCAATTGCGCCAGTGTCAGGCGGAATCTCTGGGTCATGGCGCGTGTCTCCGGTGCATTTGCGACCGTTCTAGCAGACCTATGCCCAAGGGGAAGAGCCGCCGCAGCAGTGCTTGTCACCGCCGCCCGCCTCCACTAGTCTTTTTTGCGACAACGCGCTGGCGTTTTTGGGGTATCCGGGGGAATCCATTGTGCAATTGAAACATGTCGCCGCAACTCTTTTGGCGCTCAGCCTCGCCGCACCTGCCACAGCACAGGACAGCGGCACCAAGCAATATGACGATGGCGGGCTCTATACCGGTGCCTTCAAAGAGGGAAAGCGCCACGGTCAGGGCACGTTCACCCTGCCCAACGGCTATGAGTATTCCGGCAATTGGGTCGAGGGGGAGATCAAAGGTCAGGGCACGGCCCGTTTCCCCAATGGCTCGCTTTATGAAGGCCAGTTCGAGACCGGCAAGCCCGACGGGTTCGGCAAGATCATCTTTGCCGATGGCGGCACCTATGAGGGTGACTGGGCGGATGGCAAAATCACCGGGCGCGGGATTGCGACCTATGCTAATGGCACCCGCTATGAAGGCGAGTTTCGCAACGCCCAACACCACGGCACCGGTCTGATGGTCAGCCCCAATGGCTACCGCTACGAGGGCCAGTGGGTCGGCGGCGTCAAAGAGGGCAAGGGCAAGATCACCTATCCTGACGGGGCCACCTATGACGGCCAGATGGCCGGCGGCAAACGGGAGGGCGTCGGCACTTTGGTCATGCCCGACGGGCTGACCTATGAGGGCGCGTGGAAAGACGGCCAGATCGACGGCACCGGCACGCTGACCCAATCCAATGGCGATGTGTATGAGGGCACGTTGACAGCCGGGGCCCGCGAAGGCACCGGCAAGGTGACCTATGCCAATGGCGACATCTATGAAGGCGCGTTCATGGGTGATGCCCGCAACGGGCAGGGCAGCTTCACCGGCACGGACGGCTTTGCCTATACCGGCAGCTGGGTGAACGGCAAAATCGAAGGCACCGGCAAGGTGACCTACCCTGACGGCTCTGTCTATGAGGGGGTGCTGAAGGACGATCTGGCCAACGGCAAAGGCAAGATCACCTATCCGGACGGCTCAACCTACGAGGGCGACTGGCTTGCGGGCGTTATCGAGGGTCAGGGCGTGGCCCGTTATGAAAACGGGCTGGTCTATGAGGGCAGCTTCGAGAATGCGCTGATCTCTGGCCAGGGCAAAATGACCTATCCCGATGGCTATGTCTATGAAGGCGCATGGGTTGAGGGAAAACGCGAGGGCGCGGGCAAAGCGACCTATGCGGATGGGTCGGTCTATGACGGGATGTTCAAAGGCGGCCAGCGCGACGGGCAGGGCAGCTTTACCCGTCCCGATGGCTTTGCCTATGAGGGCGAATGGAAAGACGGCCAGATCAGCGGCACTGGCAAGGCAACCTACCCCACGGGCGATGTCTATGAAGGCGCGTTCGAGAATGGCAAACGCTCTGGCGAAGGCGTGATGAGCTATGCCGACGGCGCGGTGTCAGCTGGCGAATGGACAGAAGGGCGTTTGACCAAAATCAGCGAGACAGAGGAAGGCGGCGATGCCACCGCCGCCGCGCCCGCAGAGGAGGCTGCGACCGAAGACACGACAACTGAGAACGCGACCGAGGGCACGGACAGCAACAATTAGATTACGACCGGCGGGGCCTCAAACAGTCTCGCCTGTGTCTAGCCGCTTGAGCCAGCCCCGCGCCTCCGTGCGGATTACCTCCCGCTTGGCCTCATCCATCCGGTCCCAGACCCGGTACATATTGCCCATCCTGTGGTTATTGCTGAACTGGTCGCGGTGCCGGGCCAGAAAATCCCAATAGAGCAGATTGAACGGGCAGGCATCCGGCCCGGTCTTGTCCTTCACCTTATAGGCGCAGCTTTTGCAGTAATCCGACATCCGGTCGATATAGGCCCCTGAAGAGATATAGGGTTTTGAGCCCACCACCCCGCCATCGGCCCATTGGCTCATCCCTATCACATTCGGCGCCTCGACCCATTCATAGGCATCCGCGTAAACCGCCAGATACCATTCATGCACCTGATACGGGTCAACGCCTGCCAAAAGCGCGAAATTGCCGGTGACCATGAGCCGCTGAATGTGATGCGCATAGGCGTCCGTGCCGGTCTGCGCCACGGCCTTTGAGACGCAATTCATCTGGGTCTCGGCCCCCCAGAAAAATGCAGGCAACGCCCGGTCATGACCCAAAACATTGCGCGACGTGTAATCCGGGCCCTCCAGGAAATAGATGCCGCGCATATATTCGCGCCAGCCGATGATCTGGCGGATAAACCCTTCGACCGCGTTGATCGGCGCATGGCCGTCGCGGTAGGCGTCCTCAACCTGACGGCAGACATCGAGCGGATCGAGAAGCCCCGTATTGATGTAGAAGCTGATGATTGAATGGTAGAGAAACTTCTCCTCCCCCATCATCGCGTCCTGATAGTCGCCAAAATGCGGCAGAGCATAGGTGATCCAGCGGGTCAGCTGGCGCTGCGCCTGTTCGGCGTCAGTGGCAAACCAGAACGGGTGCAGATCGCCGAAATTTTCGCCAAAGCGGTCCTCGACCAGCGCCAGCACCTCTTGCACGGTCTCATCCGGGGTGAATGCCATCGGGCCGGTATAGTTGATGGTCTTGGGCGCGGATTTGCGGTTGTCGTGATCAAAATTCCACTTGTCCCCCACCGGCTTGTCGCCCTCCATCAGCAGGCCTGTCTTGTGGCGCATGTCGCGGTAGAACCACTCCATCCGCAGCTCTTTGCGGCCCTCGGCCCAGGTCTCGAATTCGGCATGTGACGCGATAAAGCGCGTGTCCTGCAACTGGGTGATCTTCAGCAGGCCGTCATTCAGGGCCGCGATCAGCCGCCATTCACCCGGCTCTGTGGCGATAACCTCGCTTGCCCCAAACGCCTCGGCGCGGCGCAGCAATTCGCCGGGGATCGAGCCCGCATTTTCCGGGTCGTCCAGCTTTGTATAGGCCACCTGCCAGCCATCCGCGATCAGCCGGGCCGCAAATTTGCGCATGGCGGAGAACAGGAACGCGATTTTCTTGGGGTGGTGGGGGACATAAGTGGCCTCCGTCGCGACCTCTGCCATGACCACGACATCGCTGTCCTTATTGGCCTGTTGCAGCGCGGAAAGCGCCTCGCTCAGCTGGTCGCCAAGGACCAGAACCAGCCTCACCATTGGATGTCCTTGCCGCTATAGTCGAAAAACCCGCCGCTTTGCGCGGGCGTCAGATTGTCCATGACCGCCACAAGATTTGCCGCCGCCTCGCCGGGCTGCACGGTGGAATGACGGCCCGCATATTTGGCGGTGAAGGGTGTGGCCACGGTGCCCGGATGCAGCGCCACGCAGATGGCGTGCTTATGGGTGCGGGCCAGTTCAATCGCGGCGCCGTGGACCAATTGGTTCAGCGCGGATTTGGCCGCGCGGTAGCTGTGCCAGCCGCCGATCTGGTTATCCCCGATAGAGCCCACCCGCGCCGAAAGCGCGGCAAAGACGCAGCGCCGGTCGCGCGGGATCAGCGGCAGGGCGTGTTTCAACACCAGCGCCGGGCCTGCCGCATTGATCTGAAACTGCGCCAAAAGCGCCTCTGGCGTCAGCGCCTTGATCGTCTTCTCGGGCTCCTGCCCTGCGGCGCTCAGCGCCCCGGTGGCCACAAAGCTGCATGCACGAAAACTTTCAGACAGCACTGACCGACATGTATGGGGATTTTTCGGTGACGGTGAAATGGATGAACCGGAATCAGTTGGCGGTTTAACGCTTGCTGCGCGTGAAAAGCTCGACAACCTGACTTTTATTGTGAACTGCAATCTGCAACGACTCGACGGACCGGTCAGAGGCAACGGTCAGATCATTCAGGAACTGGAAGCGTTGTTTGTGGGTGCCGGCTCCAAAGACTATTTTTAATTGACTTAAAATGGGTTTGTCTCATTTTAACCATTCCTTGACGTTGTTTGACCTTGGGT
>CALFWN010000282.1 GCA_937928335.1 uncultured Litoreibacter sp.
GGGCGGTATCGGGGTCATTCACCGCAACCTGACGGTGGAAGAGCAACAGCAACAGGTGCGCCGCGTGAAACGCTTTGAAAGCGGCATCGTCTACAACCCCATCACGCTGACCGAGGATCAGACGCTGGCCGATGCCAAGGAACTGCAGGAACGCTACAAAGTGTCGGGTTTCCCCGTGGTGGGCGAAGGCGGGCGCGTCATTGGCATCGTGACCAACCGCGATATGCGCTTTGCATCGGATGACAAGACGCCGGTCAAGGCGATGATGTCCTCGGACAATCTGGCAATGTTGCAGGAGCCCGCGGATTTGGCAGAGGCCAAATCCCTGATGGAAGCCCGCCGGATCGAGAAATTGCTGGTTGTCGATAAGGACGGCAAGCTGACCGGGCTGTTGACCTTGAAGGATATTGAGCAGGCGGTGCTGAACCCGCAGGCCTGCAAGGACCAGCTGGGCCGTTTGCGCGTGGCCGCCGCAACCACCGTGGGGGATGCAGGTTTCGAACGCTCGGAGGCTCTGGTGGATGCGGGCGTCGATCTGATCGTTATCGACACGGCGCATGGCCATTCCGAAGGCGTGGCGTTTGCCGTGGAACGGGCCAAGAAACTGTCCAACGAGGTGCAGGTGATTGCAGGCAACGTGGCCACGGCAGAGGCAACCAAGGCGCTGATCGGTGCGGGCGCTGATGCGGTGAAAGTCGGCATCGGGCCGGGCTCGATTTGTACGACGCGGATGGTTGCCGGGGTGGGCGTGCCGCAGCTGACGGCGATCATGGATTGCGCGGATGGCGCGCGCGACACCGGCACGCCGGTCATTGCCGATGGTGGCATCAAGTTTTCGGGCGATTTTGCCAAGGCGATTGCGGCAGGCGCAAGCTGTGCAATGGTCGGCTCGATGATCGCAGGCACTGACGAGTCGCCGGGAGAAGTTATTCTCTATCAAGGCCGTAGCTTCAAAAGCTACCGTGGCATGGGCTCGCTTGGCGCGATGGCACAGGGTTCGGCAGACAGGTATTTCCAAAAAGACGCGGCCTCCGACAAGCTGGTGCCCGAAGGCATCGAGGGGCAGGTTCCCTATAAAGGCTCCGCCGGGGTGGTCGTGCACCAATTGGTGGGCGGTTTGCGGGCCGCGATGGGCTATACTGGGGCAGCCACGATCGAGGATTTGCACAGCCACGCCAATTTTGTGCGCATCACCGGGGCAGGGCTGAAGGAAAGCCATGTGCATGACGTGCAGATCACCCGCGAAGCGCCGAATTACCGGGTCGGCTGATGACCCCCGCCGCGCGGTTGTCGGCAGCCATTGAGGTGCTGGATCTGCATCTGGCAGGCACACCGGTCGAGAAGGCGCTGACAAATTGGGCACGGCGCTCGCGATTTGCAGGCTCCAAGGACAGGGCTGCGCTGCGCGATATCGTCTTTGGCTGCCTGCGCCAACGCGCCAGCCTGTTTCATGCCGCAGGACAGCAGACAGGACAGCGCACCGGGCGGGGGCTGGTGGCAAGCTACGCCGCGCTTGATGCGTCCCAAAGCGAGGTGGAACAGCTTTTTTCCGGCGAGGGTCACGCCCCGGCACCGCTTACGGCGTCTGAAAAAGCCGCGCTGTTTGGCCCCGTGCGAGAGCGTGATCCAGAGGCAGATTATGACCTGCCCGCATGGTTGATCCCCGCCTTTAAAGCGTCGCTCGGCCCGGATGCGCTTCAGGTGGCGCATGTCTTGCGCGCCCGTGCGCCCGTGTTCTTGCGCACGAACCTGTCACGCACGACTCGTGAGGCGGCGGCGCGTCTGCTGGCAAAAGACGGCATCTCCACTATGCCGCATGACAGCGTTCAAACCGCGCTGCGGGTGACGGAAAACCCCCGCCGGGTCGCGCAAAGCAGCGCCTATCTCGATGGGTTGGTCGAGGTGCAGGATGCCTCCTCTCAAGCGATCTGCGCAGCGCTGCCCGATGCGGTCAGGATGCTTGATTATTGCGCCGGTGGCGGGGGCAAGGTCCTGGCTTACGGCGACGGGCGTGCGGCCAAGCTCTTTGCCCATGACGCCCACACTGCGCGGCTCTCGGACCTCGCAGCGCGTGCCGAGCGGGCGCGATTATCCGTAACCACGCTTGAAACCTCTGCCTGCAAGGCTGCGGGCCCCTTTGATCTGGTGCTGGTCGATGCGCCATGCTCGGGCAGTGGCACATGGCGCCGGACGCCGGAAGCAAAATGGGCTTTGACCCCGGACAGTCTGGAGGCGTTGATCCGGCTTCAGACCGAAATCCTTGAGGAGGCCGCGTCTCTCGTCGCGCCGGGGGGATGTCTGGCCTATGCGACCTGCTCTGTGCTTCAGGCCGAAAATATAGAGCAGGTTCAGGGCTTTATGGCACGGCATTCAGGTTTCCAGCTTGGCCATCACGCACAGTTTTTGCCCTCGGATGATGGTGACGGGTTCTTTGTGGCCCACTTGACGCAGACCGGCACGGCTGCCTAAGCTTCTAAAATAATTCAGTTTTTAATCATTAAGAGAAGATTAACGGTTCTGCTGGATAGTCTATTGAATTGAAGTTGTTTGGAGTGTCCAGAGTGGCAGAGGTTGCGGGACCCGATATCGTGTCACCTGACAGGTCGGAGGCCTCAAATCGCGTCAGCAAGTATCTCACATGGTGCGCCGTCGCCGTGCTTTTGACCGCTGTTCTGGTTCCGGAAAACTGGATGTCCCTGTCATTTGCGGCTTTCGGCCTGCTATGTGCCTTCAGCGCCGTAGGGTATGAATTGCTGCGCGGAAAATCGACCAGGGTGGGCCCGCGTTCGGAGTTGAATGACCTGATTTTCCACGATGACCGTTCCGTTTTCATCACCGCGGGCACGGGGGAGGTTCTGACGCGCAACGCGGCGGCTCGCAAGATTTTTGGCGATGCCGGTGGCGATGTGTTGGAGCAGGTGATCAGCAAGCTGCTGCCCAACCCAAGCGCTGTGATATTCCGCCTGCAGGCCAAGGCGCTCAGGCTGAACGCCGCCCGCGAGGATATCGTCACCCGCAATTCCCGCTTCATCGTCAGCGTACATAAATTGACCGAGGACCGTTTTCTGTGGGCCATCGAGGAAAACGCCGACCGGGTGCATCCGGGCCGGGGCGCCGACAAGATCAGCCTGCCGATGCTGACGGCCAGCGCCTCCGGGACGATCCTGTTCATGAATGAGGCCATGCGCCTGCTTGCAGGTTCGCGTGCGAAATCCGTGGACCGTCTGTTCAAGATCACCCCGACCCGTTCGGGGGAGCATCACAACATCATGACCGTTGACGGTGATCAAACCGTGCAGGTCATCATGGTTGAAGGCGCGGGTGGCAGAACGGAATATTTCCTCAACCCGGTTGATGAAACTGTCAGTGAGACCAGCTCCATCGGCCATTTTCTCATGCTGGAGGATTTTCCCGTCGCACTTTTGCGGATGCGCCCGGACGGCACGCTTGAAGATGCCAACAAACTGGCCCGCGACCTGCTGAATGTCAGCGATATAAGTGACAAGACACTGCCTGATCTCATTGGCGGTCTGGGGCGCCCCATTCTCGACTGGCTCGGCGACGCGGCAGAGGGCAAAGGCCTTCATCAGCCGGAAGTGACGCGGGCCCGCGCTGGTGAAGAAGAACGCTATTTGCAAATGTCACTGGGCCGTGTGTTGCAAGATGGCGAGGTTTCACTGATCGCGATGGTGACCGACGCGACAGAGCTGAAGACACTTGAGGCTCAATTTGTCCAAAGCCAGAAAATGCAGGCAATCGGACAGCTTGCAGGCGGCGTGGCGCATGATTTCAACAATCTGCTAACCGCGATTTCAGGGCATTGCGACCTGCTTATGCTGCGCCATGACCCCGGTGATATGGATTACGGCGATCTGGAGCAGATCAACCAGAATGCCAACCGCGCGGCCTCTCTGGTCAGCCAGCTGCTGGCCTTTTCGCGCAAGCAGAACCTCCAGCTTGAAGTGCTGGATATGCGCGATACCCTGTCCGACCTGACCCATTTGTTGAACCGTCTTGTCGGGGCCCAGATCTCGTTGAACCTGACGCATGATCCGCAGCTGCAATCGGTGCGCGCAGACCGCCGCCAGCTTGAACAAGTGATCATGAATCTGGTGGTGAATGCACGCGACGCGATGGACGGCAATGGCGGCGAGATTTCGATCGAGACGCGGAACGCCAAGCTGCAACAAGACCTCAAGCGCGACCGCGCTATCGTGCCGCGCGGTGACTATGTGGTGGTCAAGGTCCGC
>CALFWN010000283.1 GCA_937928335.1 uncultured Litoreibacter sp.
AGCAGCTTGAAAGTGCGGGTCTGGTGTTTTCAGGAATGAGCCCCGATGGACTTTTACCTGAAACAATCGAATATTCGCGCGACGTGCACCCCTGGTTTATCGGAGTGCAATATCATCCAGAGTTAAAGTCGCGTCCGTTTGAACCGCATCCTCTGTTTTCCAGCTTCATTGCGGCTGCAAAGGAGCAGAGCAGGCTGGTTTAACGACCGCCTGAGGACAGTTCCACGCGTGTGGTTTCCTTTTTGGGCAACAAAGCCATCCAGGCTCCGCGCAGCATGAAGAAGGCCAGCCCGCCAGATATGCCGATATAGACAAATCGATAGTCGAAATGGATGGTTGCGGCTGCCCATTGGTAGCAGAGCCAGCCGAAAAGTGTTCCCATGCCGGCCAGAAACAAGCCAACCAGAAAATAGATCAAGCGTTCAATCCTGCCGCCACTGCCGACATCATTTCTGTTCATCTCGATCCCTCACGAAGTGATGTGAATGGCGAAATTGTACCTGAATACCCTTAATAGGCGGTTTCATGATGAGGGATGATTTTGATCGATATCATTTAGACTTTATTTGCCATGTTACGGGCAATCACCGGCCATCAAGGGTTGAAGGGCGAGTTTTTCTCCCGGCCTGAGTTTGTTCCGGCCTGAGCTTGCTGAAGTGTGCCGTTTTGCACGGAAGATTGCGAGACCGGACACCATGGTTGAATTGTTCAGGTCTTGTTCATGGGAGACCTGATAATCACGCTATGCGGTCGACGCTATAGCGATATCCGGGGAAGAAGGTGAGGGGTGATTGCCAGGCAATCCCCTTCACCGGTTTGCCTTAGAGCTTTTCAGCATCTGACCGATACGCGACGACGGCTAAGCGCGCTTCGCACTGACAAGGAACTACCTCCGCAGAAAGCAGCATATCAATTGGTATTAACCTTGGGGGTTCTAACCTTGGGGTTGGAGAGCCCTAATCCACTCGATCGCCTTGTTTGCGACCGGTTGTGTGTTGTCGGGGCTTAGGATTCGGCCTGCGATGACATGATGGAATGTATCCTGAGAGCTTTCGATCTCATGAATGTCGGACGGCGTACCGGATTCTTTACCCCAGCGTTTGGCAACTTCCCGCGTGACATCTGATTTCACAACACCATCGTCGGGGTGGAAGATAAAGAGTGCAGGTATTTTGAAGCCTTCAAAGGGCAGGGCCCGGGTATGTTCCACACTCGCCTGCATGGGCAGCAGTGCAACGCTTGGATATTTTGTCGTCCACCATTTTGCCTGCTCGTCATTCTTGGGCTCAAATGACCGTTCTGCCCCGGCAATGAGGGGAAGAATGTGCCGGCCCCAGGGGATTGTCAGCATCTCTGCACCCGGGGACTGGACTGCATAATTGGGTGATACCATCACCATGCCAGCCACGTTTTCCATCAAATCGGGTCTGGAGGCGGCCCAGCTTGCCAGTGTGCCGCCGGTTGACGTGGACACAACAACAACCTTATCGCCCAACGCACGGCCAACGGCCAATGCTTCTGCAACATCATTGAACCAGTTATTGACCGTCGCTTCGGCCATTGCAGCGCCGTCGCGCCCGTGACCTCGCAGCCTGGTGTAAAAGAGATTTGCATCGAGAGATCGCGCTATGAGATCAGGAACCGGGCGAATTTCCTCAAGGCTTGCAGAAAACCCGTGAATATAGACGATTGAAAGACGCTTTTTTGCCTTTGAGGACGGATCGGCCCAAACAATCTGTTTGTTTGCACCGGGGCGCAGATCAGCGACAGCGCTTTCCTGTTTTGCCAGATAGGCATCAAGGTCTGTTCCAAGGGTTTCGGCCTTGAAACTGATTGTTTCGTCAATGGGTACTCTGGGCCCCAAATAGAAAAGGGTGCCACCCAGCACGACAATTGCTGCCAGCCAAAGCATTATTTTTTTAAGCATCCGCCTGTTCCCTCAGCTTTGCGTGGAACCTAGCTGTCCCGTTACGGCACATGCAATATGGCTATGAGGGATAAGGCACAGCTTAAATGTCGAGGTAGTGCAATCCGACTTCTTTGTTAGCGCGCCAGACAACAGATGCCCATTTGTTGATCTGCTCCTCGCGCGCATGAACTAGGATGCGGCTGGGAATCGAATAAGGATCTGCAACCTTAACACGAGCGCCGTTGGGGCTTGTGTTGCGCAGCACACCATCAAAGACGGTATTGAGCCCGTCCGGGGAAAGGGTAACGGATTTCAGCAGCCTGCGGCGGTTTTCGCTTCGGCGTTCGTTGTCAATTGCCTGATTCATGATGACCTCGTATCAGATTGGGACAAAAACTTGCGTTTCACTCCCAGCCTTGCAGGTCACATGCCAGTTTGTCAGGTGCCGGTGTTGATCAGGTCTTCAGGAACCTGACGCCCAGTTCATTGTTGCGTCGCCACACGACTTTCGCATTTGTGCGAAGGTTTTCTGAATTGCATTGCAGAAGAAAGTCTTCGGGAATTCCGTTTTGCGAGACAACACTGATTCTGGCACCCGTGCTGTTGATGTCCCTTAAGGTACAGCTAACCGCCGGCAGATTGCCGTGAGGGATTATACTGGCGGATTTTTGCAGCGGATCACGTTCTTCGCGACGCGGTGAACGCGTCCGTTGACCCCGGAGACGGTTGCGATTGACAGATGACTTGAACATGAAGAAAGGCAATTCCCGCTTTGCACCACTGCTGCGGAGACAAACTGTCACGGCATTCTTAAATTTGGGTTGATTGCGCTGTTAATCACGATCGTTTTTTTTATCTTCTTCAAGATGAAGGGGGGCGACAAATGGAGCCAGAGGACCGCTGACGCAAAAAAGGGGTTGACGACCGGTTTTCAGGGGAATAAACCCCGCTTATTCCAAGCCAATGTGAGCTTTGAACTTCGGCGCGTCGAGCGCTGGACCAAGTTTGCTCAAACAGGGTTTGTAATTACGAGAAACAGTTTTGGAGCATGAACTTCGGCGATTTGCTGGTGTTCCTCTGCATTTTAAGAAGTGCCTCGGCGGTTTTCCTGCCTGATGGCGCTTTTTGTTATGTTGAGCGGTCTTGTGCCTTTAAGGGCGGCCGATTGTTTCCTCATATCGCAAAGGCTGTCGCTTTGACGGCCACAGGATGAAATGCCCGGCAGAAGTCAGGGCGAAAAATAAGGGATGTGTCCATGCCGACCATCAACCAGTTGGTTCGCAATCCGCGAAAAGCGCCGATAAAGCGCAGCAAGGTTCCTGCCATGGAGCAGAACCCGCAAAAACGTGGTGTGTGCACCCGTGTTTACACGACCACACCAAAGAAGCCGAACTCGGCTTTACGTAAAGTTGCTAAAATTCGGCTGACCAACGGTTTTGAAGTCATTGGCTATATTCCAGGTGAGGGCCACAACCTTCAGGAACACTCCGTGGTGATGATCCGCGGTGGTCGTGTGAAAGACCTTCCAGGTGTTCGTTATCACATTATCCGCGGCGTGCTCGATACGCAGGGCGTTAAAGACCGCAAGCAGCGTCGTTCGAAATACGGCGCCAAGCGTCCGAAATAAGGTAGTCAGAAATGTCACGTCGTCACCGCGCAGAAAAACGCGAAATCAACCCCGATCCCAAGTTTGGTGATCTGGTTTTGTCGAAGTTCATGAATTCCATCATGCTCGATGGCAAGAAATCTGTTGCTGAGCGCATCGTTTATGGTGCTTTGGATCAGGTTGAGGAAAAGGCACGTGCTGAAGCGCTGCCGATGTTCCATCAGGCTCTTGAGAATGTTGCGCCCCAGGTTGAGGTTCGTTCACGCCGTGTTGGTGGTGCGACCTATCAGGTGCCGGTTGAAGTGCGTACCGAGCGCCGTCAGGCTTTGGCGATCCGTTGGCTGATTGCTGCTGCGCGCAAGCGCAACGAAACCACAATGGTTGAGCGCCTCTCTGCTGAGTTGATGGATGCTGCAAACAATCGCGGTTCAGCAGTCAAGAAGCGCGAAGATACACATAAGATGGCGGAAGCAAACCGCGCCTTCTCACATTATCGCTGGTAACTGCGTCTAACTTTTCACGAGAGATCACGAGCAAAACTATGGCCCGCGAATACGAACTCAAAGACTACCGCAACTTCGGCATCATGGCTCACATTGATGCGGGTAAGACCACGACTACCGAGCGGATTCTGTATTATACCGGCAAAAGCCACAAAATCGGTGAAGTGCACGACGGTGCCGCGACGATGGATTGGATGGAGCAGGAGCAGGAGCGGGGCATCACGATTACCTCGGCTGCAACGACAACGTTCTGGGAAGGACGTGACGGCAAGAAGCGTCGTTTCAACATTATTGATACACCCGGCCACGTGGATTTTACCATTGAGGTTGAACGTTCGCTGCGTGTGCTTGATGGCGCGATTGCTCTTCTTGATGCCAATGCCGGTGTTGAGCCGCAGACGGAAACTGTCTGGCGTCAGGCCAACAAATACAATGTTCCCCGTATGGTCTTCGTCAACAAGATGGACAAGATCGGGGCTGATTTTTACCGCTCGGTCGAGATGATCAAGGAGCGCCTTGGGGCGATCCCTTGTGTGCTTCAGCTTCCCATTGGTGCTGAAAGCGAATTCGCGGGTGTTGTCGATCTTATCGAAATGAAGGCGCTTGTCTGGAAGGGCGAGGACCTCGGTGCCAAATGGGATGTTGTCGATATCCCAGCCGACCTGCAGGACAAGGCAGAAGAATACCGTGAGCTTCTCATCGAGACTGCTGTGGAAGCTGAAGAAGCTGCCATGGAAGCTTATCTCGAAGGTGAGATGCCGGACAATGACAAGCTGCGCGAATTGATCCGCAAGGGTACAATTGGGGTGGATTTCTTCCCAATTCTTTGTGGAACGGCTTTCAAGAACAAGGGCGTGCAGCCACTTCTTGATGCAGTGGTTGATTTTCTTCCAAGTCCTCTCGATGTGCCGGCGATTGCTGGTATCGATGTCAAGACCGAAGAAGAGACGGTTCGCAAGTCGTCCGACGATGAGCCGGTTTCCATGCTCGCTTTCAAGATCATGAACGACCCCTTTGTTGGTTCTTTGACTTTCTGCCGCATCTATTCCGGCAAGTTGGAGACTGGTGGATCGCTGACCAATACCGTCAAGGGTAAGAAAGAGCGCATCGGCCGTATGCTGGAAATGCATTCCAACGATCGTGTCGACATCAAAGAAGCTTTTGCCGGTGACATTGTTGCTATCGCCGGGCTGAAAGAAACGACCACCGGTGACACGCTGTGTGACAATCTCAGCCAGGTTATTCTTGAGCGCATGGAATTCCCCGATCCGGTGATTTCCATTGCCATCGAGCCTAAAACCAAGGGCGACCAGGAAAAGATGGGTATCGCGCTCAACCGTCTGGCAGCAGAAGATCCTTCTTTCCGCGTGAAATCGGATGAAGAAAGCGGCCAGACCATCATTTCGGGTATGGGCGAACTGCATCTGGATATTCTCGTTGACCGCATGAAGCGCGAATTCAACGTTGAGGCCAATGTTGGAGCGCCGCAGGTTGCTTATCGTGAGACGATCACGCGTGAAGCTGAGATCGATTACACCCATAAGAAACAGTCCGGTGGTTCCGGTCAGTTTGCGCGTGTGAAAATCGTGTTTGAGCCCAATACCGAGAGCGAAGATTTCGAGTTCGTGTCCAAGATCGTGGGCGGTAACGTGCCGAAGGAATATATCCCCGGTGTTGAAAAGGGTATTCAGTCGGTCATGGACAGTGGTCCTGTTGCCGGCTTCCCGATGCTGGGTGTTAAAGCCACGCTTCATGATGGTGCCTATCACGATGTTGACTCATCGGTTCTGGCCTTTGAAATCGCGGCCCGTGCTGCGTTCCGGGAAGGAGCGCAGAAGGCCGGTGCCAAGTTGCTTGAGCCGATCATGAAGGTCGAGGTTGTGACACCTGAGGATTATATGGGTGATGTGATTGGCGATTTGTCATCCCGTCGCGGCCAGGTCGCAGGTACAGAAACACGTGGTATCGACCAGGTTGTTTCGGCCATGGTTCCGCTCGCAAACATGTTCAAATACGTGGACTCCCTGCGTTCGATGAGCCAGGGCCGCGCCCAGTATACAATGACGTTTGACCATTATGAGCAGGTGCCTCAGGCAGTTGCCGACGAGGTGGTTGAAAAATACGCGTAACGATATCAGCCACTTTGTTCGGCATAAGCCGGGCAATTTGGTCGTAATTGAAATTCAGAAGTCGCATTGAAAGTGCGAAAAATGGAGGCCTGATATGGCAAAGGAAAAGTTTGAACGTAACAAGCCGCATTGCAACATTGGCACGATTGGTCATGTTGATCATGGCAAGACGACGCTTACGGCTGCGATTACGAAGTATTTTGGTGATTTTCAGGCGTATGACCAGATTGATGGT
>CALFWN010000284.1 GCA_937928335.1 uncultured Litoreibacter sp.
GCTGATGAAAGAGTTTAACGGCGATCCGATCCTGGCGCTGGCAGGCTATAATGCGGGCGAGGGGGCCGTGCGCAAACATGAAGGTGTGCCGCCCTATGCCGAGACGCGCGCCTATGTGCCCAAAGTGCTGGCCGCCTGGCGTGTCGCCCGTTCCATGTGCATGACCGAGCCGCTTCTGGTCAGCGATGGCTGCGTCTTCCGCACCAGCGGGCTCTGAGCGACCCCTCAGGGCTTCGTTTTGGCAAAAATACTCAAATCCCGCCGCGCGGCTAAACGCTCATCTTCTTGAACATGCGCTCCGGGATCGCCTTGATGATCCCCATGATGATGCGCCAGAAAAACGGCGTATATATAGTGTTCTTTTTCTTCTCCACCGCGGCCAGCAGGTCGCGGGCCACGTTTTCGGGCGGGGCGACAAGGAACATGCCCTCAATTCCCCAGGTCATGGCGCTGTCGACAAAACCGGGTTTCACCGTCACCACATGCCCGCCCGAGCGGGTCAGTCGGTTGCGCAACCCGCTCAGATAGGTGTGGAAGCCCGCCTTGGCGGAGCCATAGACATAATTGCCAATCCGCCCCCGGTCGCCCGCGACCGAGCCCACGCCGATCACCGTGCCGCCGCCGCGCGCTTCCATCGCCGGGGCGATGGTCTGCAAAAAGGCGGCAGGGCCGGTATAGCTGTCGCTCACCACGCCCGCGATCAGCGAAGGGTCTGCGTCAATCTCGGCCTGCGGCGGCATCGAGCCCACGAAGACGGCGACATTGATCATCCCGTCTTCCTGTGTCACGCGCTCCACAATCGCGCCAAATCCGCTGATGTCACGTGCATCAAACGTCACGGCCTCCGCGCCCACGGCGCCGCGCAGGCGGCAATCCTCGGCGCTGGTCTCCAGATCCGCCATGTCGCGCCCGGCCAGAAACACCCGTGCGCCCTCCACGGACACGGCCCGCCCAAACGCTTTCGCCATCGACGACGTCGCGCCCAAAATGATCCAATTCTCGGTCATAGCGCGCTCCTGATCTTCAATCGGCGGGTGAGGTCGGTCTCGTAAACCCCGTCAGGGTCAATCTTGTTGATTACGGCTGCAAATGTGCTCAGCTCGGGATACATGGCAGGCACATGCTGGGCGCCCAGCGTCGCGTCCTTGGCGAAATACACCCGGCCGCCCGCCTCGGCGGTCATGTTTTCCAGCTCGTTGATCAGCTTGAAGGCCTTTTTGCCGGCGCGGAAATCCACGGCCAGCGTGTAGCCCTCCATCGGGAAGCTCATCATGCCGGCACGCCCCGGTCCCATCCGTTTCAGCACCGCCAATGGCGAGGCCTGGCCGCTATGGGCAATCTTTTCCAGAAGGCGTTTCACGGCGCTCAGCTTGCCCATCGGGACCACGCATTGAAACTGGATAAAGCCCGCCTTGCCGTAAAGCCGGTTCCAGTCATGGATGCGGTCCAGCGGGAAGAAATAGTCCTGTATCGGCTTGACGGAGGTCCGCCCGGCCTCCGAGACCCGGCGGTAATAGGCGTTGTTAAAGGCCTTCACCACGGGTTTCGACAGCGCGAAACGCGGCGCGTTGAAGGGCACGGATTTGCTCGATTTCTTGGCGGGGACCAGCCCGTAATCGGTCTCTCCCTCCTCCAGAATGCCGCGCCCCAGCTGGTCGCCCTTGGCGGTGGCGTCAATCCAGCCCACCGTATAGGTGGCCTTGGAGCCGTCGAGTGCGGCAACGAAACTGTCGAAATTGTCGATCCGCCGCTCGGTCACCACCATCACATCGCCCTTGCAGGCCAGAAGTTGCAGCTTGGCCGCGACAATCACGCCCGTCTGGCCCATCCCGCCCACGGTGGCGCGGAACAGCTCGGGGTCGCTTTGGGGCGTGATCCGGGTCTGCTTGCCGCCCTGCATCAAAGTGATCTCGGTGACATATTGACCAAAAGAGCCCGCGCCGTGGTGGTTCTTGCCATGCACGTCATTGGCAATGCAGCCGCCTACGGTGGCAAAACCGGTGCCCGGCATCACGGTGGGCAGCCAGCCGCGCGGGGCAAAAACGCGGGCGATCTCGCCCACTTTCAGACCGGCCTCGGCCTCCAGAATGCCGGTGGTCTCGTCAAACCCGATCATCCTGTCCAGCCGCACCATCTTCACCGCAGGCCTGCCATCATTCAGGCAGGCATCCCCGTAAGAGCGGCAATGGCCAATCGCGGGGCCCGGATCGTCGGCCAAGGCCGCCTGCAGGCTCGAAACCCGCTCAGGCCGCGCAACCGGGCCGGAGGCGGTTTTGACCCGGCCCCAGCCTGCATATGTAAGTGAGTTCCAAAGCATGATGTTCAGGCTTTCTTTGACAGTTTTTCGGCAATCGGGAAGGTCACCAACCCGACGAAAATGGCAAACCACAAGGTGGTCACGCGGATGACGGCCATCGCGGGCAGGGCCACGGCCATCGGCACGGCCTGGGCCGACAGCATAATCAGCATTGCGGCCTCAGCGCCACCCACGCCGCCCGGAGCCCCGGTCAATCCACCCGCAAGGGTCGAGAAAACAAATACAACGGTGGCTGCCGCCAGGCTGATATCGGCTCCCATCCATGTCAGCAACAGGTATAGCGCATAGCCCTCGGCGGTCCAGCCGATGACGCTCAGCGTCAGGGCGGGGATCGCCAGCCGCGCCTCGCGAAACAGCGCCATTGAGCGCGCGGCCCGGCGCAGCCCCACAAAGCGGCGCGGCCATTTGCCGATGCCGCGCCACAGCAAGGTGACGCTTCGGTCCAGCAAGCGGGGCCGGGTGACAATCGCGGCAAATAACAGGGCCACCACAGACACCACCACGGTCAGCTGGGTGCCCGATTGCGACATCAGCACGCCCACCGCCAGCACCAGCCCCATCGCGGCAATGTCAAACACCCGGTCGGCAAAGGGCAGCACAAGAATGCGCTCAAACGGCCAGCCGGTCAGCCGCGATATCCAGCGCACGCGGACCAGCTCGCCAATCCGGCCGGGGGTGATGGTCATGGCAAAGCCACCCATGAAATGCAGCACGTTTTGATGCACCCGCAAGGGCAGGCCAAGGCGGCGCGCAAAGAGATGCCAGCGCAGGCCGCGAAAGGTGTAATTCACCATCGACAAGGCCAGCAGGATGATGAACTGCCCCAGGCTCAGCTTTTGCAGCTGCGCCAGCGTTTCTTCCCATCCCACGGTGGCGGCGATGCCGACAATACCCACAACAAACAGCGCCAGCAGGCCGCCAAGGATCAAAAGATCGCGTTTGGGGGTCTGTCGGGGTCGGGGGGGCGCGGAATGCGCGGTGCTGCTCATCGTTACAATCATTGCCCTTGGCGGCTACCCAGAGAATTGGGCGCAAGTATGGAATTGTTTCCACATTATGAACATAGCAAAGCAAAACCCGGCGATCTGTCTCAAAATCTCTGCGCTCACCCCAGCCGCAAGAATTCCGAGACCTCCGTGGCGTTGTTGAAGAACGGAACCGAGCGCGGGGCCTCCCCCGACCGCGCCAGGGCGGCCACCTCCGCCAGCACCACTTCGGTTATAAAAGGCAGGTTCAACGCGCGGGCCTCCTCCAGCTGCACCCAATGCAAATGGCTCAGCTCGTCCTGGGCTTGCGAAAAATCGTCCAGATCGCCAATGGCGCTTTCCGCGCGGACCAGAAAAAACCGGGCGTCAAAGCGCCGGGGCCGCATCGGCGGGGTGATCGCGCGGAAAAAATACTGAAAGCCTCGGGCCGAGGGCTGCAAGCCGGTGGCGTAAAACCCGTCCCAATCCGGGTCGGTGACCGCCGGGGCGGGGCCGGGGATGCCGAAGCGTAGCCCGGTCTCCTCCCAGACCTCCCGAATGGCGGAGGCCACAATCGCGTGCTCCAGCCCCGCAGGGCTGTGCAGCGCCAGCCGGGCCATGCTGTCCGGGTCGGGCAGTTCCGCCAAAGGCACGTGGCCGTCGCTCAGATCCACTGCGCCGCCCGGAAAGACGTATTTATTGGGCATGAAGGCCGCCGCCTTGCCGCGCTGGCCCATCAGAACCCGCGCGTCATCTCCGCTGCCGCGCAGCAACACCACGCTGGCGGCGTCCCGGATCGGGGCATCACCCTCCATCAGGCTTGTTTGAAACCGTGCATCCGCTTGGCCCATTGGATGCCCACAACCGCGCCTTTCATCCGCGGCAGCAGGTAAAGCGACAGCGCCACACACAGCACCGAAAACCCGACCGCCACGGAGAGCGGGTCGGGCTCGAAATGCGAAAAGGTCAGATGCAGCAGCGGGGCCATCAGGTGGCCGACCACCAGAATGGTCAGGTAGGCAGGCCCGTCATCGGCGCGGTGATGGTGCAATTCCTGCCCGCAGGTGCCGCAGCTGTCATGCACTTTCAGGTAGCCGTCAAACAACGCGCCTTGCCCGCATCTGGGGCATCGCCTGCGCCAGCCGCGCAGCATGGCAGGTTTGGCGGGCCGGGCCTCGACGTCGAGCATGGTGGCGGATGCGTCTTGCGTCATGGGCGTGTTCCTTGTGTTTGCCGCTCCTACATAGGTCCGTGCGTGCGGCATTGCACGGGGGGCGGGCCGCTTGGCGTCGCAACGTCAAAATTATTTTCGACGGAAAGCCGGGGCCACCCCGTTTGAACATGTAACAGCGCAAATGAGGCGCTGGTCAATTGCCACAAACGAACTCGTTACCAGAAGGACGCCAAACATGATCAAGACACGTATTTTCGCCAAAGCCACGCTGATCGCCGCAGGGGCCGCGCTGTTGATCGCGCCAACCATCGCCGCCGCCAAAGGCGGTCATCACGGCCCGCGCGCCAGCTTTGAGACGCTCGATGCTGACCAAAGCGGTGATGTCACCCTGACCGAGCTGCAGGCCGCAGGCGCTGCCCGGTTTGAAGCCGCAGATACCAATGGCGACGGGTTCCTTAGCCCCGAGGAGATCACGCAAAAAGACAGCGAGCGCGCCGCGAAACGGGTGGCCCGGATGATCGAAAACCGCGATGCCAATGGCGATGGCCAGCTGAGCCTCGAAGAGATGCAGCCAGATGAGGACCGCGCGGCCAAACGCTTCGCCCGTCTGGATGCGGATGGCAATGGCGCGATCTCGCAAGAGGAATTCGAGGCCATGCAAAAGCACCGCTCCGGCGCCCGCCACAAACGCGCATCCGAATAAGACGCGCCACGCTGTGGCCCGGCCGGTCCATCCCCTGCCAGCCGGGCCGCAGCGATCAGACATTGTGCGCCGCCAGCCCGGTGGCCTACCCTGAAACCGGCATGGACATGGCATTGGATCACGGCACTCAGCTCACAGATGACGCCCTGCTGGCGCTTTATGCGGGTGGCGATCCGCTGGCCGCCTCCGAGCTGACCGCCCGGCTCGCGCCGCGCCTTTTGTCCTTCGCCAACAAGATGCTGCACGATCTGACAGAGGCCGAGGATGTCGTGCAGGACACCATGCTGCGCCTGTGGAAAATGGCGCCCGATTGGGTGCCCGGTGCGGCGAAGCTCTCCACATGGGCCTTCCGCGTGGCCTCCAACCTGTGCACCGACCGCCTGCGCAAAAGGCGTGGCATAGGCCTTGATGAGATCGCCGAGCCCGTCAGCGATGCGGTGGGTGCCGAGGCGCAGCTGATGCAGGATGAACGCGCCACAGCGCTGGATGCGGCCCTGCAAACCTTGCCCGACCGGCAGCGTCAGGCCGTGGTCCTGCGCCATATCGAGGGGCTGTCAAACCCCGATATTGCCGAGATACTCGAGATCAGCACCGAGGCCGTCGAAAGCCTCACCGCCCGCGGCAAACGCGCCCTGGCCGCCACACTGGCCAGCCGCAAAGAGGAGCTTGGACTATGACCCGCGCCCCGGAAGCCGATGCGGCATCTCTCAACGATGCAGCGCCCTGTGCGTTCCTGCGCATCATTGTTCTATTATCGTCTTCTGCACCCCCGTCCGCGCGGGGCCCTCGCGTTTTTGCCCTCGCTCCAGCCCGTCGCCATAAGGAACCCGGCCTATGACCCGCCCCCCAAAGCCCGATGCGGCACCCTTGGATGATGCGGCCCTCAACGCGCTCTTCAAGGCCGGCTCCAGGCCACAGCCCTCCGCCGCGCTCACCGCCCGTATCCTGCGCGATGCGGCCACCCATCAGCCGCAAGCGGCGCAACCCGTGGTCCCAGAGCGCGGTCTGTTCGCCACGCTGGCTGCTGTATTTGGCGGCTGGCCGACCCTGGGCGGGCTGGCCACCGCCACGCTGGCCGGGCTCTATATCGGCTTTGCCCAGCCCGACCTGCTGGGCCAGACTCTAGATCAGCCTCTAGACCAGACTGATGCAGATTTCGTCCTTGACCTCACCGAGGAAGACGCCCTTCTGGGCCTGTTTCCGGGTGACGCATTGTTCTTTGAAGAAGGGTAGCTTGCCATGAGCGACACCAACCTCCCCCCCGACGCAGCGCAGCCCAAACAGGCGCCTCAAAACGCGGCCAGACCCTGGATGCGCATCCTTCTGGTGGTCTCGCTGGGGCTGAACCTCGCCACCGCTGGCATGGTTGTCGGCGCGAAACTGGCGGGGGGCGATCACCGCAATTGGTCCCGTGGCGGCGAGGATGCACGCATCGGCCCCTATGGCCGCGCCTTTTCCAAAGAGGACCGCGCCCTGCTGCGCCGCAGTTTCGGCGCGCGGCAGGAAGCCTTCCGGGCGCATCGCAAAACCATGCGCGCCGCCGCCGCAGCGCTGGTCGAAACCCTGCGCGCCGAGCCTTTCGACATCGACGCCGCCCGTGCCGCTCTGGCCACGCAGCGCAGCGCCCAGATCGCGCTGCAGGATGAGGGTCAGGAGGTGATGCTGGCCCACTTGGCCAACATGACCCCCGAGGCCCGCGCCGCCTTCGCCGATACTCTGGAAAAAGGCCTCAAACGCCGCAAACCCCGCTGACGACCCGCTGCCAATCTCGCGACCCCATAGCCGCGCGTCCCACCGCCAATTCAGCGAAAATGACGACACGATTTGCAGGCCCTGCTGGCCGGGGTGACCTGCTGCCTCCCCGCAAAACTGCCAACCTCGCAAAGCGTTCCACCTGCAACGGTCGCACCCGTCAGTGACCCCAACAGACCAGCGGCACCCCGCCGCCGTCATTCTCTGGCGCAGTCCTCCGTCAATGATCTGATGCGCCTTGGACACCGCAAAGCAGCCACGCCGCGCACCGCCGCCTCTCTCAGTT
>CALFWN010000285.1 GCA_937928335.1 uncultured Litoreibacter sp.
GTGCCCAATATCGTATCCTGGTATCCCAGGGTAAACGTAGAAACTCTAAAGTAGAAATACCATTTCGCACCGATACGAGCAGGTATAGCCTGGGTGTGAATGGGCAGGAAGTCTTCATCGCCCAGCTTGGTGACGGTGAAATCGCCCGCGATCCCGCCCCTCACGCCGATCAGCGGTGTCAGGCAAGAACGGCCGACCTGCTTGGGCATGGTGTTGGCAAAGACCGCATCCAGCCAGTCCGATGCCCCTGCCCCGGTGACTGAGTATTTCGCAAAGTTGGAGATATCGATGATCCCCGCCTTGTCCCGCAGCATCCGGCATTCCGCGCCGACAGGTTCAAACCAGTTCTGGCGAATGAAGCCGTTGGTGTCTTGCTGCCCGGGCGTGTCCGCGAACCACAAGGGGTGCTCCCAGCCGTAATTCAGCCCGAACACCGCGCCCATCCTGGCCTGCATCTGGTGGATCGGTCGTGTGCGCACCGGGCGGCCCGCCGCGCGTTCCTCATTCGGGAAATGAATGGAGAAGCGGTTGGCATATTGATCACCCACACGTGCCTTGGTGAATTTGGCATCCGCCCATGCCCCAAAACGCGAGACATCCCAGGGGAACATATCCAGATGCGGCTCGCCGGTGACAATCCACTCCGCACTGAGCGAACCCAGCCCGCCTGACTGGGAGAAACCCGGAATAATGCCATTGCAGCAGAAATAGCCTTTCAGTTCGGGAACCGGCCCAAAGAGCGCGTTGGAATCCGGCGACCAGATCATCGGGCCGTTGATCACCCGCTTGATACCAGCCGCGCCGATCACAGGGACCCGGTCAATGGCGCGCATCATATTGGGCTCGATCCGTTCAAGATCATCGGCGAACAGCTCATGGCCAAAGCCTTGCGGCGTGCCGTCCTCCGCCCAGAATTTCAGATCTTTCTCATAGGCGCCGACCAGCAACCCCTGCCCCTCCTGACGCAGGTAATATTCGCCGTCCCGGTCCGCAACCGAGGGCAGGCGCTTATCCATCCCGGCAATCTCGGGGATCGTTTCCGTCACAAAATACTGATGTTCGGTCGGCTGAAGCGGCAGGGTGATCCCGGCCATTGCCGCGACCTCCCGCCCCCAAAGACCTGCAGCATTCACCATGACCGGTGTGACGATATCTCCTTTCGGTGTCCTGACGACCCATGTGCCATCGGATTGCTGGTCGGTGGCTGTGACCGGCGTGAAGCGGTGGATCTCCGCCCCGTTCTGGCGCGCACCGGCGGCATAGGCATTGGTCACGCCGCTTGGGTCGACATTGCCGCCCGAGGGTTCGAACATGATGCAGCGGATACCGTCATAATCGACCAGCGGGTGCAGGCGCTCTGCCTCTGCGCGGTCGACCTCATGGAAGTTCAGCCCGTAATATTTGGCCTTGGCCGCTTGCAGGCGCAGTTGATGTTCGCGGGCCTCCGTTTGCGCGAGATAAAGCGAGCCGGGCTGGAACACGCCGCAGCTTTGGCCCGTCTCTGCCTCGAGCGCATTGTAGAGGTCCATCGTGTAGTTTTGTATCCGGGTGATGTTGTTGTTGTCATGCAGCCCGTGAATATTGGCCGCCGCGTGCCAGGTGGAGCCCGATGTCAGCTCGTCACGCTCAAGCAAGACCACATCGCTCCATCCCAGCTTGGTGAGGTGGTACAGGATCGAACAGCCAATGACGCCGCCCCCGATGACAACGGCCTGTGCATGGGTTTTCATCAATCGCGGTCCTTGCCTTGTTTGCCCCAGAGTGGCGTGCAGGCATCACGACTTCTTGCCCAGCGGACGACATTACTTGCCTCGCTGCGACATTTACGGCTCTGACGCGCGGCGCGACCCGAGATCGCTATTCCAGCTCTTCGAGGATCATCAGGTCCCGCTCGGAGGCATTGCGAGCGTGCGTGAGCGCCTCCTGGTATTCAGGGGAATGGTAGCAGTCATGCGCCGCCTGAAGGCTTGGGAAACGTGCAACCACATTGCGCGCGCGGTCATTGCCCTCAAGCTGTTCGTAGCTGCCATTGCGGGCCAGAAACACGCCGTCATGGGCGGCAATGGCCACTGTCGCCAGCTGTGCATATTTGGCGTAGCTGTCGGGGTCGGTGACCTTCACATGGGCAATCCAAAGTGCTGAGGGCATGGCCTTATCCTTCTATGATGGTTTGCGCGGCAGCGATTGCAGCTTGGGCATTGGACGCATCAGCGCCGCCGCCTTGCGCCATGTCAGGCCGCCCGCCGCCACCTTTGCCGCCCAATTCTGCAACGGCGGCGCGCACCAGATCAACCGCTGACAGCCTGTCGGTCAGATCAGCCGTGACCCCGGCAGCGACGGCGGCCTTGCCGCCCGTATCGGCGATCAGCAATACAGCGCCCGAGCCGATCCGCGATTTATGCTCATCAATCATTGCGGGCAGGTCTTTCCCGCTCACGCCGCTCAGCGCCTGTGCGACATAGGTGACACCTCCGATATCCTTGTCAGCGGTCTGGGAGGACCCGCTGCCCATCGCCATGTCGCGGCGCAATTGCGCCACTTCGTTCTGCAAGGCGCGGCGTTCCTCTTGCAAGGTCTTGACCCGGTCCGGCACATTCTCGGGCCGTGCCTTCAATCCAGAGGCGACCTCAGCCAGGCGGCTATCCTGCATCCTGAGATGGGAGAGTGCCGCCTGCCCGGTCAGCGCCTCGATCCGGCGCACACCAGAGGATGATGCGCTGTCGCCCAACGCCACAAATGCCCCGATATCACCCGTGCGGCCAACATGGGTGCCGCCGCACAGCTCAAGCGAATAGGTCTGGCCATCCGCGCCTTTTCCCGTGTCCGCGCGCCCCATCGAGACGACGCGCACCTCGTCGCCGTATTTCTCACCAAACAGCGCCTGCGCCCCCAGCTCCCGCGCCGCGTCGGGTGTCATGATCCGGGTTTCCACCGCGCTGTTCTGGCGGATATAGGCGTTTACGTCCTGCTCGACACGGTCCAGCTCTGCCGCGCTCAGGGCCTGGGAATGGCTGAAATCAAACCGCAGCCGGTCGGGCGCATTCAA
>CALFWN010000286.1 GCA_937928335.1 uncultured Litoreibacter sp.
TGCTCAAGGGCCAGCGCTTCGAGCTGGTCGTAATCCACGTCCAGCGTGTCTTCGCGCACGCCGTATTGCACCGCATTGAACCATTTGCCCGACTGGTTCGGTCTGGCGCCGTGGGTCAGGTGGCCGCCCGCATCAAGGCTCATGCCCAGAATGGTATCGCCCGGCTGCAATAGCGCCTGAAACACGCCCTGATTGGCCTGAGAGCCGGAATTGGGTTGAACATTGGCGAAACCGCAGCCAAACAGCTTGCAGGCGCGCTCAATCGCGAGATTTTCGGCAAGATCGACATATTGGCAGCCGCCATAATAGCGTCGGCCCGGATAGCCTTCGGCATATTTGTTGGTCATCACGCTGCCTTGGGCCTGCATCACCGCCTTGGAGACGATATTTTCCGAGGCGATCAGCTCGATCTCGTCGCGCTGGCGACCAAGCTCGGATGTAATGGTGCCAAACAGCTCAGGGTCACGCTCAGAAAGCTCCTGGGTGAAAAAACCGGTGTCACGATGCGAGGCGTTCATGGGGCAGCTCCTTTAGCGGTCACGCGCAATCTTGCGCCTCCCTTAAGCTGAAACGGGCAAGCGGTGAAGCGGTTATTACGACGCAGGTGATGGCAATTGCGGCGGGTCATTATGAATTCTGCTCAACTGGCCGGTCCGATCTGGGGCCTTGTGTTTTCAGCCCGAGAGCGCAATCAATTGGGCAGGGAGCTGCTAAATCATGCCCAAGATTGAAAAAATTGCCTTTCTGGCCTCGGATACTCATGTCGCAGAAGATGCGCTGCGGGCGCTGAAATCGCGCTATGGCCATGTCGCGCCCGAAGAGGCGGATGTGATCGTGGCTTTGGGCGGTGACGGGTTCATGCTGCAAACGCTTCAATCCACGCAAAGCCTTGATACGCCGGTTTACGGCATGAATCGCGGCACGGTCGGCTTCCTGATGAATGAATATAACGATACCGGCCTGACCCAGCGGCTCGCCAATGCAGAAGAAGCCAAGATCAACCCGCTGCGGATGGAGGCAGAGGGCGAAGACGGCACCACACATACGGCGCTGGCGATCAACGAGGTTGCTTTGTTGCGGGCGGGCAGTCAGGCGGCACAGCTGAAGATTTCCGTCGATGGCCGTGTGCGCATGGAAGAGCTGATCTGCGACGGGGCGCTGGTGTCGACGCCTGCGGGCTCGACGGCCTATAACTATTCGGCACATGGCCCGATCCTGCCCATCGGCTCGGATGTTCTGGCGCTGACGGCGATGTCGGCCTTCCGGCCCCGGCGCTGGCGCGGCGCATTGCTGCCGAAATTGGCCAAGGTAAGGTTCGACGTGCTGTATCCCGAAAAACGCCCGGTGATGGCAGATGCGGACGGGCGTTCAGCGGGCAATGTCCTGTCGGTCGAGATCACATCGGACCCCAGCGTCACCCACCGCATCCTGTTTGACCCCGGCCACGGGCTGGAAGAGCGCCTGATCCGCGAACAATTCGTCTAGGACCTTTTGCAACTGTGCAGATTTCCGCCATACTGCGAAAAGATGTGCCGCTGCATCTCAAGATAGTTTAATATTAAACTACTTACACAAAGGGGGCCGCATGGCTGGCAAGAAGAGCAGTAAACCCGGTGACGCAACTGCCGAGGCGCGGCGTCAGGCGCAAAAGCAGTCAGCGCTGGATTACCACCAATTCCCCAAACCCGGTAAGCTGGAAATTCGTGCCACCAAACCCTTGGCCAATGGCCGCGATCTTGCGCGGGCCTATTCGCCGGGGGTGGCCGAGGCCTGCCTTGAGATCAAGCAAGACCCAACCACGGCGCGCGACTACACCGCGCGCGGCAATTTGGTGGCGGTGGTCACCAATGGCTCTGCCGTGCTGGGCCTGGGCAATATCGGCGCGCTGGCCTCCAAGCCGGTGATGGAAGGCAAGGCGGTTTTGTTCAAGAAATTCGCCAATATCGACTGTTTCGACATCGAGCTGAACGAGACCGACCCCGAGAAGCTGGCCGATATCGTCTGCGCCCTTGAGCCGACATTCGGCGCGGTCAACCTTGAGGACATCAAGTCGCCCGACTGTTTCGTGGTCGAGAGGCTGTGCCGCGAGCGGATGAACATCCCGGTCTTTCACGACGACCAGCATGGCACCGCGATTGTGGTCTCGGCGGCGGCGACCAACGCGTTGCGGCTGTCGGGGCGCAAATTCGAAGAGATCAAGGTGGTCTCCACCGGTGGCGGGGCGGCGGGGATCGCCTGCCTGAACATGCTGCTGAAACTGGGCGTGAAGCGCGAAAATGTCTGGCTCTGCGACATTGCCGGGCTGGTCTATGAAGGCCGCACGCAGGAGATGACGGAGCAAAAGGCGGAATACGCGCAGGTCTCTGATTTGCGTACCCTGGATGACGTGATCGAGGGCGCGGATTTGTTTCTGGGCCTGTCGGGGCCGGGGGTTCTGACGCAGGACCATGTGAAGAAAATGGCGGCCAAACCGATTATCTTTGCGCTGGCCAACCCGACGCCGGAAATCCTGCCGGATCTGGCCCGCGAGGTGGCCCCGGACGCCATCATCGCCACCGGGCGCAGCGATTTTCCCAATCAGGTCAACAACGTGCTGTGTTTTCCCTTCATCTTTCGCGGCGCGCTGGATGTGGGCGCGACCGACATTAACGACGCCATGAAGATCGGTTGTGTGGAAGGTATCGCGGCGCTGGCCCGCGCGACGACCTCTGCGGAGGCCGCCGCCGCCTATCGCGGGGAGGAGCTGCTCTTTGGGCCCGACTATCTGATCCCCAAACCGTTTGACCCGCGCCTGATGGGCGTGGTCGCGACCGCCGTGGCCAAAGCGGCCTGCGAAAGCGGCGTGGCGACAAGACCAATCGCGGATATGGAAGCCTATAAGGAGGGGCTTGATGCCTCCGTCTTCAAATCCGCGCTGATCATGCGGCCGGTATTCGAGGCGGCGGCCACGCAATCGCGCCGCATTGTGTTCACCGAGGGCGAAAGCGAGCGCGTCATGCGCGCGGCCAATGCCATGCTGGAGGAAACGACGGACAAGCCGATCCTGATCGGCCGACCCCGGGTCATCGAGGCGCGGGTCGAAAAGCTGGGGCTCAACATCAGACCCGGCGTCGATTTCGAGCTGGTGAACCCGGAAAAAGACGCCCGCTACCGCGACTATTGGCAGACCTATCACAAGCTGATGGCCCGGCGCGGCGTTACCCCCGATCTGGCCAAGGCGATCATGCGCACCAACACCACCGCCATTGGCGCGGTGATGGTGCAAAGGGATGAAGCGGATTCGCTGATTTGCGGCACGTTCGGCCAGTATTTGTGGCATCTGAATTATGTCTCGCAAATTCTGGGCGGCGGGGCGGAAGCGCTGCATCCGGTGGGCGCATTGTCCTTGATGATCCTGGAGGACGGGCCGCTATTTGTGGCTGACACCCATGTCCATGCCGAGCCCTCTGCAGAGCAGATTGCCGAGACGGTGATCGCCGCCGCCCGCCATGTCCGGCGTTTCGGGGTGGAGCCCAAGATCAGCCTGTGTTCGAACTCGCAATTCGGCAATCTCGACTCCAATACGGGGCGGCGGATGCGGGCCGCGCTGGAGATCCTCGACAGCGTGCCGCGTGATTTTGACTATGAGGGCGAGATGCACACGGACGCGGCCCTTGACCCGGAGCTGCGGCAGCGCATTTTCCCCGACGCGCGGTTCGAGGGGGCCGCAAATGTGCTGGTTTTCGCCAACACGGACGGCGCGTCAGGCGTGCGCAACATCCTGAAAATGAAGGGTGGCGGGCTGGAAGTGGGCCCGATCCTGATGGGGATGGGCAACAAGGCCCATATCGTCACCCCGTCGATTACCGCGCGCGGGCTGCTGAATGTCTCGGCCATCGCCGGGACGCCCGTGGCCACCTATGGCTGAGCTGACTGTGCGGGCTGGCGCCCGCGCGTGATGTTTTGCGCTCTTTGAGGATGCGCCGCATCCTCAGCCGCGCAGGCAAACTCCCTGGAGGTATTTGTGAAGCAATGATGGGGCGAGTTGGGCCTTGTCACTCTGAGAGCTTGGCGGCAAAACTGGCGGCGAGATTTCGGGAGGACAGGTGATGGGCTACGCGGATATTTACCAAAGCTGGAAGAACGACCCTGAAGGGTTCTGGATGGCGCAGGCCGAGGCGATTGACTGGGACAGCCCGCCCACAAAGGCGCTGTTTGACGAGGCCGCCCCGATCTACGAGTGGTTCAAGGACGCGCAGGTCAACACCTGCTGGAACGCGGTCGACCGCCATATCGAGGCCGGGCGCGGCGCGCAGACGGCGATCATCTATGACAGCCCCGTCACGGGCACGGTGCGCCATATCTCCTATGGCGAGCTGCAAGGCGAGGTGGCCCAGCTGGCGGGCGCCCTGGTGGCCAAAGGCATTGCTGCGGGCGACCGGGTGATCATCTACATGCCGATGGTGCCCGAGGCT
>CALFWN010000287.1 GCA_937928335.1 uncultured Litoreibacter sp.
CGTGCCATGAACGCCTCGCCTTGGGCGAATTGCTCTACCGAGATGAACTCGTTGGGTTGATGGGCCTGGGCGATGTCGCCGGGGCCGCAGATGATGGCGGAGTAGTCTTTCTCCTGAAACTGCCCGGCCTCGGTGCCGTAGCTAACTACATGGCTGCCGTTATCGCCGGTCAGCTGGCGTACGAGACGCTCTGCGGCGCCGTCTTCCTCGGGCAGCAGGGCGGGGACGTGGAAGCGCTGCTCGATCTCGATCCGGGTCTCGGGCACAACGGCCTGCATCTGCGCCTCGACCTGCGCCACCTTGGCCATCAACCGCTCAGCATAGTCAGCAATATCGTCGCCGGGGACCAGCCGGAAATCGATGGAAAATTCGCAATCCCTGGCGGTGATGTTATTGGCCGTCCCGCCCGAGATCATGCCGGTATGCACGGTGGTAAAGGGCGGCTCAAAACCCGCGGCGGTATCCGAGGGGGTGCGGGCGCGAATTTCGTCATTGAGATCATTGGCCCACATGATCAGCCGCGCGCCCTCCATGATGGCCGAGACGCCAGTGTGCATCAGCGAGGAATGCACCTCGAACCCGTGCATATGGACCCGCCAGCCATAGCCGCCCTTATGGCCGGAGACGACCTTCATCATCGAGGGCTCGCCGATGATCGCGGCTGACGCGGCGGGCATGTGCTTGCGCATCTCGGCAATCATGAAGGGCGCGCCGACGCAGCCGACCTCCTCGTCATAGCTGAGCGCAATCTGGATCGGGCGTTTGATGCCGCGCTCCAAAGCCAGCGGCACGGCAGAAAGCGCCAGCGCGTCAAAGCCCTTCATGTCGCAGGTGCCACGCCCGTAGAGCCTGCCCCCCTTCTGGGTGACCACGAACGGATCGCTGTCCCAGGCCTGCCCCTCCACAGGCACCACATCGGTATGGCCGGAGAGGATCACGCCGCCCTCAACCTCTGGCCCCACATTGGCATAGAGATTGGCCTTGGTGCGATCGTCATTATAGACCCGCGTGGCGGTGACGCCGTGGCCGTCAAGATAGTCCTCCACCCAATCGATCAGCTCAAGATTGCTCACAGAGCTGACCGTCGGAAAAGAGACCAGCTTGTCCAGTATCGCGCGCGCATCCATCGGGCCACCTTCCAGCGAAATATGTTGAAACATCAGCGTGGCCCTCACGCAAAAGAAGGTCAAGCAGGCAGCGGGTCGCGCAACAATCGCGCAGTTCCAACCAGCCTACGCAAGGTAACTTAAAAAGCCGTTGCCAGAAGATTTTAGCGTGTTAACGTCGTGTCTTACGAAAGGCTCTTCGCGCGGGACAAAGACGCTACATATAGGGCCAACAGGGGGAACTACATGCCAGACGGGGCGCTGCCGGTCCTTGACGTCAGAGATCTGAAAACCGTGTTCAAGACCCGGTCGGGTGAGGTTCACGCCGTAAACTCGGTCACATTTGATGTAAAACCGGGCGAGCTTCTGGGCGTCGTGGGCGAAAGCGGATCGGGCAAATCGGTCACCATGATGTCGCTTATCGGGCTGCTGCCCTCGCCCCCCGCAGATGTCAAAGACGGCCAGGTGCTGTTTGACGGCCAGGACCTTCTCAAGATCAACCCAAATGATTTGCGCCATGTGCGCGGCGGCGAGATCGGCTTCGTGTTTCAGGACCCGATGACCTCGCTGAACCCGGTCTTCAACGTGGGCTTCCAGATCACCGAGCCGTTGCGCATTCATATGGGGATGAACAAAAAACAGGCCCGCGCCCGCGCCGTTGAGCTGCTTGAGCTTGTGGGCATCCCCGACGCGGCACGGCGGCTGAAAGATTTCCCGCATCAGTTTTCCGGCGGTATGCGGCAGCGCGTGATGATCGCGATTGCGCTGGCATGTGACCCCAAAGTGCTGATCGCCGACGAGCCGACCACGGCGCTGGATGTGACCATTCAGGCGCAGATCATCGAGCTGATCAAGGAGCTGCGCGAGAAGCTGGGCATGGCGATCATCTGGATCACCCATGATCTGGGCGTGATTGCGGGCATCGCCGACCGGGTGATGGTGATGTATGGCGGCCAGGTTGTCGAACAGGCCCCGGTGCGCGAGCTGTTCGGCAACCCGCAGCACCCCTACACGCGGGCACTGTTGCAGACCATTCCAAGCGTGCGCGGCGCGCGGGCCGAGAAGCTGAACGTGATCGAGGGCCAGCCGCCGATTTTGGGCGCAGCGCCCGAGGCCTGCCCGTTCCGCGACCGCTGCCCAAACCGGTTCGAGCGATGCGACAGGGAAAACCCGCTCCGCCGACCCGTGGGCGCGGCAGGCCATGACGCCGCGTGCCATTATGATTTCACCACAGGGGGCCCCCATGCTGGATGACGCCAAGCCGCCCCAGACCAGACCCCTTGTCGCGGTCGACAATCTGAAGATGCACTTCCCGATCTATGGCGGGCTGTTGCGGCGGCGCACCGGCGAGGTCAAGGCGGTTGACGGCATCTCTTTCGACATTTTCGAGGGGGAGACGCTTGGCCTTGTGGGCGAAAGCGGCTGCGGCAAATCCACCGTGGGCCGCGCGCTTTTGCGGCTTTACGAGCTGACGGATGGCACGGTGAAGATCGACGATTACGACATCGCCCATGCCTCGCCCGAGGCGTTGCGCAAGATGCGCCCGACGATGCAGATGATTTTTCAGGACCCGCAGGCCTCGCTGAACCCGCGCATGACGGTGGCCGACATTATTGGCGAGCCTTTGCGCGAGCATGACGCCGGATCGAAGCTGGAGCGCGAGGACCGGGTGCTGGAGCTGATGGATCAGGTCGGGCTGAACCGCGATTTTGCCAACCGCTACCCGCATGAATTCTCCGGCGGGCAGCGCCAGCGCATCGGCATTGCCCGCGCGCTGGCCCTGAACCCGAAATTCATTGTCTGCGATGAGCCGATTGCCGCACTTGACGTCTCCATTCAGGCGCAGGTGGTCAACCTGCTTGAGGAGCTGCAGGACAGCCTTGGCCTGACCTATCTTTTCATCAGCCACGACCTGAGCATGGTGCGCCATATCGCCGACCGCGTGGCGGTGATGTATCTGGGCCGCATCGTCGAGCTGGCCCCGCGCGAGGATATCTATGCCGAGCCGCTGCACCCCTACACAATAGCGCTGCTCTCCGCCGTACCGGAGCCCGACCCCAGCATTGATGCGAAGGTCGAGCGGGTGATCCTGACCGGCGACGTGCCATCCCCCTCGAACCCGCCCGAGGGCTGCAATTTCTGCACCCGCTGCCCCTCTGTGATGGATGTGTGCCGGCGGGTCGAGCCAACCTTTCAGGAACTCCGGCCGGGCCGGTACGTGGCCTGCCACCTGTTTGAAGACACCGCAAATAATACCAGCGAGAGCGCCGCCAACGGCGCCGGATGAGGACCATGAGCACCCAACTAAGAGTACCCAACAAGGAGAAATACAGATGAAACTCAGAACAGCCCTGATGGGCGCCGCAGCAATCATGGCGGCAGCGCCTGCATTCGCTGACGGCCATGAAGGTGAGCGGGGCCGCGACGGCCAGCTCAACATCATCTATTGGCAAGCGCCATCCACGCTGAACCCTTATCTGTCGGGCGGCACGAAGGAAGTTGAATCCGCATCGCTGGTGCTGGAATCGCTTGGCCGCTTCGACAATAACGGCGAGCTGGTCCCGTGGCTGGCCGCCGATATCCCGACCGTCGAAAATGGCGGCGTGGCCGAGGACCTGACCTCGATCACATGGACCCTGAAAGAGGGCGTGATGTGGTCCGATGGCACACCTCTGACCGCCGCTGACGCCGTGTTCACATGGCAGTACTGCACCGACCCCGCAGGCGGCTGTGCGCAGGCCAGCTATTTTGACGGCGTCGAGCAGGTCGAGGCCGTGGATGATCGCACCATCAAGATCACCTTCAACGCGCCCAAGCCTTTCCCCTACACGGCTCTGGTTGGCGCTGAGAGCCCGATCATTCAGGCCGCTCAGTTCGCTGACTGCCTTGGCGCGAACGCGCCGACCTGCACGGATGCCAATTTCGGCCCCATCGGCACCGGGCCTTTCGTGGTCACCGAGTTCAAGGCCAATGACGTGATCCAGTTCGCAGCCAACGAGAATTTCCGTGAAGCGGGCAAGCCTGCCTTCTCCACCGTGCTCTTCAAAGGCGGCGGCGACGCGGCAGCAGCGGCCCGCTCGGTTCTGGAAACCGGCGAGTTTGACTATGCCTGGAACCTTCAGATTGACCCCACCGTGCTGTCCGACATGGCAAGCAAGGGCAAGGGTACGGTTGTGACCGCCTTCGGGACCTCCGTTGAGCGGCTGCATATCAACCAGTCCAACCCCGACCCGGCGCTGGGCGACGCCCGCGCCACCATCGAGGAGCCACACCCGTTCCTCACCGACACCCGTATCGGGCAGGCCATGTCGATGGCCATTGACCGCGCACTTCTGGTCGAGGTGGGCTACGGCGCTGGTGGTCAGGTCACCTGCAACGTGCTGCCTGCCCCTGCGGTCTACGCCTCCACCGCCAATGACGGCTGCAAAACCCAGGACATCGCAGGCGCCAACGCGCTTCTGGATGAGGCGGGTATTGTGGACAGCAATGGCGACGGCATCCGCGAAAAAGACGGCATCCCGCTGAAGGTCCTCTACCAGACCTCCACCAATGCCGTGCGTCAGGACACCCAAGCGCTGGTCAAACAGTGGTGGTCCGAGATCGGCATCGAGGCCGAGCTGCGCAATATCGACGCCTCGGTCTTCTTTGGCGGCGACCCGGCCAGCCCGGACACGTTCCAGAAGTTCTTCGCCGATGTGGAGATGTATACCAACAACTTCGCAGGCGTGGACCCGGAGGCCTATATGGCCAACTGGCGCTGCTCCGAGATCCCATCCCCTGCGACGCAGTGGCAGGGTGCCAACATGCAGCGTTTCTGTGACCCGGCCTATGACGCCTTGGTCGACAAGCTGGCACAAACCGCTGGCATCGACGCGCGTGCGGCCATCGTCAAAGAGATGAACGACATGCTGATGGCCAGCTACTCGATCATCCCGCTGATCCACCGCGGCGGCGTGTCGGCCCATGCCAACTCGCTGGGCGGCATCCAGATTTCCGACTGGGACTCTGAGCTGTGGAACATCAAGGACTGGTACCGCGCAGGGGAGTAGCCTCACCTGACTGACATCTGGGGTGGGCGCGGATATGCGCCCACCCTGCCCCTTCGCAAAGATCTAAACCAAGGCGCCGCCCGACATGTTCACCTTCACCCTCCGCAGGCTGATCCTGACCATCCCGACGCTTTTGTTTATTTCTTTCGTGATCTTCATGATCGTGAAGCTCAGCCCGTCTGACCCGACCGGCAACCTGCCCCTGACCATCCCGCCCGAGGTGCGCGAGCAAATCCGCGAAGCGCTGGGAGCCAATGACACGCTTCTGGTGCAATATGGCCGCTGGCTGGAGCAGTTTTTCTGGATCGAGCCGCGCGTCTATCTGGAGCGCAGCTTTGGCTGGGATCTGGGCACAGAGGGCGAGATCCGCCTGCTTTCCTACCAGACCCGTTCCCCGGTGATGGACCTGATCATGCAGCGTATGCCGCAGACGCTGTGGGTGGTCGGCGTGGCCTATCTGGTCGGCATCGCCATCGCGCTGCCCATCGGGGTGATCTCCGCCTATAGGCAATATTCCGTCTTCGATCAGGTCGGCACATTCGTCTCAATGGTGGGCTTTTCTGTGCCGCCCTTCTTCTCGGGCGTGGTGGTGATCGTCATCTTCTCGGTGCTGATATCGACCGACAGCATGTTCTGGTTGCCCTCGGTCTATGACACCACCCATCAGGTCACCGATTGGGAGAGCTTCAAATACCAGTTTCGACAGATGATCATGCCGGTCATGGTGCTGGCGCTGCAGATCACCGCGCAGATCTCGCGCTTCACCCGCGCCTCGATGCTCGACAATCTCAATCAGGATTATGTGCGCACCGCGCGGGCCAAGGGCGTGCGCGAACGCACGGTGGTCTTGCTGCATGTGCTGCGCAACTCGATGATCCCGGTGGTCACGGTGATCGCACTGGGCATCCCCTCGATCTTCGGCGGCGCGATCATCACCGAACAGGTCTTCAAGGTAAACGGCCTGGGCCAGCTCCTGATCATCGCCATTCAGGGCGGAGACGTCCCCACAGTGCAAACCCTGACCTTCATCTTCGCCATCCTGATCGTGCTGTTTAACCTGATTGCCGACGTGCTTTACGGCATTCTTGATCCCCGGATTAGATATGATTGATTCGCTATGACCGACACCCCTATCGAGATCCGCAAACCCGCCCGCAGCCAATGGTGGGATGTCTGGGACCAGTTCCGCAGCCATACCGGCGCATTCTGGGGCATGGTGGTGTTTGTGATCATCGTGCTGGCGGTGCTGCTCGGCCCTTTCCTGTGGCATATCGATCCGACCTATATCGACATCCGCGCCCGCAATCAGGGCCCCTCGCTGGCCCATCCGATGGGCACCGATCAATTGGGCCGCGACACGTTTGCGCGCATGATGTCGGGGGGGCGCGTGTCGCTCGCCGTGGGCATGACCGCGATGCTGCTGGCGCTGGTTTTGGGCACGCTCATCGGGGTGCTGGCGGGCTATTTCAAACGGCTGGACGGCCCGCTGATGCGGCTGACCGATTTGTTTCTCGCCCTGCCCCTGCTGCCGCTCTTACTGGTCATCATCATGCTCTTCCGCGAGGTGCTGTCCGCGCGTTTCGGCCCGGAGGGGGGCATCTTCATCCTGATGGTCTCGGCCATCGGCATCACCTCATGGATGCAGACGGCAAGGATCGTACGCGGCGATGTGCTCGCCCTGAAAGAGCGCGAGTTCGTGCTGGCCGCGCGCTCCATCGGCACGCCCAACCGCCGCATGGTGACGCGCCACGTGCTGCCAAATGTGCTCTCGCCCATCATGGTCTCGGCCACGCTCGGCATCGCCACCGCGATCATCACGGAAAGCTCGCTCAGCTTCCTCGGGCTGGGCTTCCCGCCCGATTTCCCGACATGGGGGCGCCTGCTCTTTGACAGTGTCGACTACCTGCAACAAAGCCCTGCGCGGGTGATCTGGCCGGGCATGGCCATCTCGATGACGGTGCTGGCGGTCAATTACATGGGCGACGGGCTGCGCGACGCGCTCGACCCGCGCATCCGGGGACGGTGAGCAGATACCGCGTCATTGCAGATCATCAGGCCAGCTACCCGGACCCGATCCGGCTCAAAGCGGGCGAGCAGATCAAGCTGACCCGGCGCAGGGATATCTGGGACGGCCATCTCTGGCTCTGGGCCATCTCGCCCGATGGCCGCGAGGGCTGGATACCCGACACGGCCCTGTCGCCTGACAAGAGGGCACAATACGACTATTGCGCGGTTGAGATCAGCTGCCGGATTGGCGACACGCTGACAGGCCTGCACGCAACACATGGCTGGCTCTGGTGCCGGACCCGCTCCGGCGACAAAGGCTGGGTGCCTCTGAAAAACCTGCAACCGCTAGGTCACTAGCCCCGCCCCCTTTCCATGTTTAAAAAATATCCCCGCCGGAGGCTCCGACGGGGACAAGCATCGCGTCACCAGACAGGAAGGCGCTCAGCCCTCCATCCTCCCGCTCAGCCCTTCATCTTCTTCATGACCATGCCGACAACCATCTGCACGACCATGCCCGCGACGCCGCCGCCGACCAGATTGCCCGCCATAGCGCCGATATCCATGCCGCCCGCCGCGTCACCGCCAGCCGCCCCCAGAAGGCCGCCCAGCAGCTGGCCACCGGCCACCCCGCCAACGCCGCCGGCAATCAGGTTGCCAATGCCGCCCAGGCTGCCGCCCGAATTGACCTTGCCGCCCGCAGTGCCGCCAAGCGCGCCGCCCACCACCTGTGCCAGTATCTGTTCCATAATCTTGTCCCCCGATTTTTGATCACGTCTTTGTGACGTGCCCGATTATTGGGCAGGTCCGGGGCGGCCTGTCAACATGTCCCGAGCGAGCCGAAGATATCAGAAGGCCACCCTAACGCTCGATCTTGTCGCGGATGCGCCGCACCATCCACCATACCGCGCCGATCACCACCGGGGTCAGCACGGCTGTCAGCACCAGCTTGGACAGCCCCGCCGCCTCGCCCAGAGGCTGCGCCATATTGAGCACCAGATTGACCGCGTAATAGCTGATCGCCACGACCGACAGCCCTTCCACGGTCTTTTGCAGCCGCAGCTGCAAATCCGCCCGCTTGTCCATGCTCTCCAGCAGGCTCTGGTTCTGCGCCGAGCGCTCCACATCCACGCGGGTTCGCAGCAGGTCGCTGGCGCGCGTGGCGCGGGCCGACATCGACCCGATCCGCGCCTCCGAGGCAGCCACCGTGCGCATCGCCGGATCATAGCGGCGCATCATGAACTCGGCAAAGGTCTGCAAGCCCCGGAACCGTTCCTCGCGCAGCACGGCAATGCGCTGGTTCACAATCGCCTCATAGGCCCGGGTGGCGGCAAAGCGGTAGGAGGACCGCGCCGCCAGCGCCTCCAGCGCGCCCGAGGCCCTCAGAAGCGCGTCCAGCGTCTTTTCCTGGCTCCCGGCCTCCTGATCGATATGGCCCGACATGCCGCTCATGATATGGGTCAGCGTCTCGTCAATCTGTGTCAGCGCCGGCCCGATATCGCGCACCCGGCTCAGCCCCAGCATCGACATGGTCTTGTAGGTCTCGATCTCGCAGAGCCGCTGCACCACCCGGCCCAGCCGCCGCGGTCCGCAATCCTGCTGGGCAAAAACCGCAAACCGCATATGGCCATTCTCATCAATCCGAAAATCGCCCGCGATGGTGACGCTGTCATCCAGCACCCGGCTGCAGGCGAGGCTTTCCGGCACAAACCAGTCGCCCAGTTGCCGGGTGATCTCGTCATCACCGGGATGCCGCTCCACCCGCACCAGCGCCGAGGTCATCCGCGCGCCGGGCACCTCCGCCAGCCAGTCAGCCGGAAAGGCGTCAAAAGTGCTGCCCTCAAATGGCCGCGCCCCCACCCCGTCCGAGAACAGCGTGTAGGTGACAAATTCGGTGTGGTTTTCCCATTTCAGCTGGTAGCGGCCCAATGCGCCAAACCAATGCGTGGCCCCCGGCTGCGGATGCGGCGCGCCGTAGCGGTCCAGCAGCGCCACAAGATGCGCCCGGTCGGCGTCACGGTCCCGCGCAGAGGCGTCAACCTCTTGTTTAATTGCCAGAAAAGCTGCCCGGCAGGGTACGTTGAGCGAGGGAAAAGGCCGCGCATGAAGCTCATTGGCCAACGCATAGCGCAGCGGGTGGTCCTCAATCGGCGGCATGTCTCAACCCTCACTCCTCTGACAGCAACCTAAGCGCCACCTGAGGAATGTAAAGAAAAATATAGCAATTTCAGAATGTTAACGGTGTGCAATTGTATGCAACACCTACCCCATCACGCCATACCTCTCCCCCATCACAACCCCTCCCGCCCGTGACAGGCTCCCGCCTATCACTGCTTCACAAATACCTCGGGGGTTTGGGGGCGGCCTCCCCCTCCTTCCCCGCCAACCCACGATTTGGACCCCCCCTCTCTCC
>CALFWN010000288.1 GCA_937928335.1 uncultured Litoreibacter sp.
GGTTTGACGCCCAGCTTGGTCATCATCGCGCCCATCGCGGTCAACATGCCGGGGGTGTTGGTCATGACATAATCGGCTTCCGCGAAATTCATGGTGCCGCAATCAAGGGTGCAGATCTCGGGCAAACACTCCGCCACATGCGCCACGCGCGCGGTGGCACCCGCCATATCCGTGCCTGCCACCGTCGGCAAAGGTGCCTCCACCCCGCCAAAGACAATGTCGCCCCCCATCCCGGCGGTGAGGTTCAGAACCACGTCGGTCTCCGCGGCACGGATGCGGTCAGTGACCTCGCGGTAAAGCGCCAGATCGCGCGACGGCGCGCCGGTCGCGGGGTCGCGTACATGGCAATGGACCACCGCCGCCCCGGCTTTGGCAGCCGCAATGGCGCTGTCGGCAATTTGCTCGGGCGAGCGCGGCACATGCGGGGAGCGGTCCTGCGTGGACCCCGACCCGGTGACGGCACAGGTGATAAACACCTCGCGGTTCATCTCTAGTGGCATGGCTCTCCTCCCGTTTTTCGGAGGTGACGCTTTTTGCCGCCCTCAGGCAAGAGTATTTTTGCCAAAACGAAACCAATCCCGTCTCCGCTTCGTTTTGGCCCAAATACTCAGACCACGGCTGATCTAATAGGGCATCGGGTGGGCGCGATGGGCCGCGTCAATATCGGCCAGCACCTCATCGCCCAGGACCAGATCCTTGCCGGCGATCACCACCTGCAACTGCTCCATCGTGGTGGCCCCGAAGATCGGAGAGATCGGGAAGGGTCGCTGGCAACAGAAGGCCAGCGCCATATGGACCGGGTGCAGCCCGTGTTTTTGCGCGATCCCGACATAGGCCTGTGCCGCGTCCAGCACGCGTGGCGACATCCGCCCGCCCATATGCTGGTTGATGGATTTACGCGAGCCTTCCGGCACCGCGCCGCCGTAATATTTGCCCGTCAGGAATCCCGCAGCCAGTGGCGAGAAGGCCAGCAGCGTCACCTGTTCGTTATGGCCCAGCTCTGCCAGGTCCGTGTCATAGAACCGGCAGAGCAGCGAATATTCGTTCTGCACCGCCTCGACCCGGGGCCCGCCCATCCGCGCCGCCACAGACAGCCATTGCGCCGTGCCCCAGGCGCTTTCATTGGACAGTCCGAAATGGCGGATACGCCCAGCCTCCACCTCGCGTTGCAACGCGCCAAGCACATCCTCCATATGCGCGATGGTATCGGCCTTGTCCTGGCCCGACGGGTCATAGGTCCAGTTCTGGCGAAACATGTAGCTGCCCCGGTTGGGCCAGTGCAGCTGGTAGAGGTCAATATAGTCGGTCTGCATCCGCCTCAGCGAGCCCTCAACAGCCTGCGCAATGCCCTTGCCGGAAATCGGGGCACCGCCGCGGCGCACACCGCCGGAGCCCGCTATCTTGGTGGCGATCACCACCGCATCGCGCCGACCGGTTTTGGCCAGCCATGTGCCGATGATGCTCTCGGTCTTGCCGGAGCCTTCGGCGGTCATCGGGTTGACCGGGTAGGCCTCTGCGGTGTCGATGAAGTTGATGCCCGCATCCAGGCTTGCGTCAATCTGGGCGTGGGCCTGCGCCTCGGGGGTTTGTGTGCCCCAGGTCATCGAGCCGAGGCAAAGTTGGGATACGGTCAGGTCGGTCGCGCCAAGCGGGATGGTTTTCATCAGGGAGGCCTTTCAATCGGTCGGGAGATGCCGGAACGCTCAGGCTAACGAGATCAGCGCCGGGGGCAAGCGCACACAAACAGGTGAGGCCGTGTGAGCGCATTTTATCTGGGACTGGGGTGTTTTCAGGCTATCCTCGCCTCAATGCATCGGAGACATTCCAATGATCAAGCCTCTTCTTACTGCCATCGCCTTGATGGTGCCGATCAGCGCGATCGCCGCCCCGGTTGCCTATGCGCTTGAGGCGGCCAAGTCGCAGGTGGGCTTTGTCTTCATGCTCAACAACACCGCCACCAAGGGCAGTATGCCGATCAAGGCGTCCAATATCGTGATTGATCTGCAGGCGCTGCAACGATCCTCGGTCGATGTGACCGTGGATGTGCGCCGCGCCCGGACCGGGTTGTTCTTCGCCACCGAGGCCCTGAAAGGCGCCAGCGTGCTGAACGCCAAGGAGTTTGGCACCATCCGCTTTGTGTCCACCGGCATCCGGCTAAGCCAGTCCGGGCAATTGTCTGGCGGGGCCAAGATCAATGGCAACCTGACCATGCGCGGGGTGACACGGCCTGTCACGCTGGATGCCAACCTGTTTCGCCAACGCGGCACAGATGCCAGTGACCTGTCGCGGCTCAGCTTTCGGATCACCGGCACCGTCAGCCGGAGCGCCTTTGGGGCGACCGGCTACAGCAACCTGGTTTCAGACGCGATCCGGCTTGATATCGTGGCGCGCGTCAGCAGCTAGAAACGACGCCGCGCGGTCGCAAAACCGCTGGCGGAAGGCGCTGGGCCGTGGTCTAGCTTTTGCCCATGCGCATGATGATTTCTTTCGCGGCCCTGTTTCTGTCTGTGATCTTGTTGCAGCTCAGCTCAGGCGGCGTCGGGCCGCTGGACGCGCTGTCTGGCCTGTCGCTTGATTTCTCCCGCCAGCAGGTCGGCCTGCTGGGCTCGGCGCATTTCTTCGGCTTCTTCATCGGTTGTTGGTGGGCGCCGAGACTGATGGGCTCCATTGGCCATTCAAGGGCGTTTGCGGCCTTTACCGCCTCAGGCGCGATTGGGCTTTTGGCACATATGTTGTGGATCGACCCCTACGCCTGGGCCGCGATGCGGGTCAAGAAAGTTCAGCCTTAAACCCAAGATTAAAACAGGCCAAATGGCAGCTTCATTTTGAGGGTGGGGCGCTGCAACGGGATTTTGATGCCGTGATATGCACGGCCCCCGTCCCGCAAAGCGCGGCACTACTCCCTGAAGACTTTGCGCATTTTCGCGCTGTTAAAACGGCGCGCATGCAGGCTTGTTTTGCACTGATGATCGGTATTGATGGCTCGCTTAATTTGCCATGGCAAAGCTTGCGCGTTAAAGA
>CALFWN010000289.1 GCA_937928335.1 uncultured Litoreibacter sp.
GTGGCCGCCGCAGGCGACGCGCGCAGCCGGTTCAGGTTCCGCCTGTCGACGGTGTTTCGCTATGTCGGGCGCCATATCTGGCAACGCGTCTCGGGCAAGTTTCACCGGCAGGGCTTTGCCGCCGTGGCTTACGGCACCCCCTTGTCCCTGCGCAGCTTCCTGAAGGAGCCGCATGAGGATGTGGCCAAGGATCTGGGGGAGGCGGTGATGGCGCGGGTGGCGCAATCGGTGCCTGTGCCGCCGGTGCCGATTATTGCGTGCCACCTCAAGAGGGCGGGCGGCGCTATGGCGCGGTCCGAGCTGGAGGCCCTGTTCGAGCGCGACATCGCCGCCTTCAAGGCGCGGGGGGTGAATATCTGCCTGCCGCAATCGGGCAGCCTGAAAGGCATGGACGCGGCGCTGCGGATGCTGGAGGCGCGCGGCCTGCTTGAACAGGAGGGTGGGCAGCTGCGGTTGACCGGCAAGCATGGCGATCTGGCGGGATATTATGCCCGGTCGATCTCTCATCTGCTCTGACAGGCCTGCGAGACCGCCGCGACATAAAATTACAAAAAGTGACCATTTGTGGTTGCAATATTGCTTTGCTCCGCATATCCCATCTCTATTGCGGCGCAGCATTTGATTCTGCGTGGCAGCATGTAAGAGTGAAGGACACCGGCAATGGCTTTGGACACGCGAGAGACAGTTATGGATTACGACGCCCCCGTTAAGGACCTCTATGAGGTTGGTGAAATTCCCCCTTTGGGCCATGTGCCAAAACAGATGTACGCCTGGGCGATCCGCCGCGAACGCCACGGCGAGCCGGAGCAGGCCTTCCTGACCGAGGTGGTCGACGTCAAACAGCCTGACAGCCACGAGGTTGTGGTCCTGGTCATGGCCGCAGGTGTGAATTATAACGGCGTCTGGGCCGGCCTCGGTGTGCCGCTGAGCCCGTTTGACGTGCATGGCGAGCCTTACCATATTGCGGGCTCGGATGCCTCGGGCATCGTCTGGGCTGTGGGCGACAAGGTCACCCGCTGGAAGGTGGGCGACGAGGTGGTGATCCACTGCAACCAGGATGATGGCGATGACGAGCATTGCAACGGGGGCGACCCGATGTTCTCCAACTCGCAGCGCATCTGGGGCTATGAGACGCCCGATGGGTCTTTCGCGCAATTTACCACGGTGCAAAGCCAGCAGCTGATGCCGCGCCCGCAGCACTTAAGCTGGGAGGAAAGCGCCTGTTATACGCTGACGCTGGCCACGGCCTACCGGATGCTGTTCGGCCACCACCCGCATGAGCTGAAACCCGGTCAGAACGTGCTGGTCTGGGGGGCGTCGGGCGGTCTGGGGTCTTACGCGATCCAGCTGGCCAATACGGCTGGCGCAAATGCGATCGGCGTGATCTCGGATGAAAGCAAGCGGGATTTTGTGATGGGGCTGGGCGCCAAGGGCGTGCTGAACCGCAAGGATTTCAACTGCTGGGGCCAGATGCCGGTGGTCAATTCGCCCGAGTATAAGGAATGGTTCGGCGAGGTCCGCAAATTTGGCAAGGCGATCTGGGACATCACCGGCAAGGGCAACAACGTGGATATGGTGTTTGAGCATCCGGGCGAAAGCACGATGGCGGCCTCCGTCTTTGTTTGCAAGAAGGGCGGCATGGTCGTGATTTGCGCGGGCACCACGGGCTATAATCTGACAATGGATGCGCGTTATTTGTGGATGCACCAGAAGCGGGTTCAGGGCTCTCACTTTGCCCATCTCAAGCAGGCCAGTGCGGCCAACCAACTGATGGTGGAGCGCCGTCTGGACCCTTGCATGTCGGAAGTCTTCCCGTGGGACGAGATCCCGCAGGCCCATACCAAGATGCTGCGCAACGAGCATAAGCCGGGCAATATGGCGGTGCTGGTCACCGCAACCCGGACCGGGCTCAGCACCTTTGAGGATACGCTGGAGGCCAGCCGTCAAGTCTAGGTGAACGGACTTGACTCTGTGCGGATTTAGCGGCGCGAATCGATCCGGTTCGCGCCGTTTTTATGTCGAAAAAACAGCGGCCCAGCAGTTTCAACCACTTACAAACCGACACCTCACCATTTCTGGTGAAGGGGAAACCGCGAATATATTTTGGCAAGAAATGGCTGATAGACTCCAGTTAACCTTTGATTAACCGTTAATGGAGACACTGCTTATGACAAATGATTGGATCATCGACGTCCTGACCGACTTACAACGATTTTCCCAAAAGAACAGCATGGGGAAATTGGCCGATGGGCTCGACGACACAATTGCTTTAGCGGCACGTGAGCTTTCAAACGCTGACATGCCGGTGACAAGGGTATGTGAGCTTGAACAAACTCGTGGATATGCAGGAGGCGCTTTCAAACGCCAGATCGCTTGAAGACCTGCAGACCTTCGTCGAAGGGTTGCGCGACGTTTATGCCATAGACAACCTCGTTTACCATTCCGTCAATGCAAGTGGCGGCCAATATGCGGCGCTGACCTATTCCAGCGAATGGGTCGAACGCTATATTGACAAGGGCTATGAACGCATCGATCCGGTGGTTCAGGGCTGCTACAAACGCTTTACCCCGATAGACTGGAAAGCGCTCGATTGGTCGGCCAAGCCGAGCCGCGATTTTCTGGGTGAAGCCGCCAGCGCAGGGCTTGGCAATCAGGGGTTCTCGATCCCGATCCGTGGCCCGTCGGGGCAGTTCGCCCTGTTCTCCGTCAACCAGAAAGACAATGACGACCGCTGGGCGAAATTCACCGAGGAGCGGGTCTCGGACCTGATCCTGATCGCACATTACATGAATGAACGCGCGCTGGAGATCGAAGGCGGGCCGAACCAGGGCCCTGTCCGCGCGCTCAGCCCGCGCGAGAAAGACGCGCTGACGCTTCTGGCGCTGGGCAATAACCGCGCAGGCGTGGCCGAGGCGCTGAATATTTCCGAGAATACCCTGCGGGTCTATATCGAGAGCGCGCGTTTCAAGATGGGCGCATCGAACACGGTCCATGCCGTGGCCACTGCCCTGACGCATGGTTTGATCGTCGTTTAAGTCCCCTTTTTGCCTCTGATCTGCCTGTTGCCAACCCTGTGACCGGGCCGGGCGGGCCGTTCTGCGGCCATTAACCACGACATGACAGGGCTGCTTTCCTCACTTTGACAGAGGAAAGCCACCATGATCCGCTATATTTACGCCGAGGACCTGCCTCTCTATCCGGGCCTGCGCGCCTCCATGCTGCGCGACCGCGCCACGCAGTTCCATGACCGCCTGAAATGGGAGGTCACCGTGGACGCTGACGGGTTTGAGCAAGACCAATATGACCGGCTGAACCCGCTCTATGTGATCTGGGAAGAGGGCGGCGTGCATGGCGGGTCGATGCGGTTTTTGCCGACCACGGGCGACACGATGGTCAATGATCATTTCGCGCATCTGGCAGGCGGCGCCATCACCGCGCCGCGCATCTGGGAGACGACCCGGTTTTGCGTGGCCCCCGACAGCCCCAATTCCGCCCGCGTGGCCAAGCTGTTGATGATGGCAGGCGCGCAATTGGGCGTAGGCTTCGGGCTGACGCATTCCATCGGCGTGTTTGACGCAAGGATGGTGCGGATCTACCGCCAGCTGGGCTGGGAGCCGGATATTCTGGGCACGGACGGCACCGGGCGCGATGCGATCAGCGCCGGGCTTTGGGCCTTTGACGACAAGACCCTGACCCGGATGTGCGCCGCCGCAGGTGTCAGCCGGGAGCTGTCGCAGCTGTGGTTCGAGCGTGCCTTCGGGGCCGATATTCCAAAGGCTGCCTAAGGCCCGAATGCGCTGGCGGCGGCGTGGGCGGGCCGTTAGGTTGCGCCCATGACCGCGCCCTCCCATATCACCTATTCCGAAGATCAGGCAGAGGCCTATGACGCGGTTGCCGACCTGTTGGGCCGTGCGGGCATAGATATCACCTCTGGCGAGACGATGCCCTTGCAGGAAAGCCGCGATCAGGTGATGGCGATTGTCGGCAAGGCGGGCTCGGGCAAGACGCTTTTGCTGGCCGAGCTGGTCAATGCGGTAACGCAGGCGGGCGTTGATCTGGTGTCGGGCGATTACGAAGGCAAGGCGCGCAAGGATCGCCGCACGCTGGCGGTGCTGGCCCCCACAAACAAGGCGGCATCCGTGCTGCGCAACCGGGGCGTGCCGGCCACGACCATCCACCGCATTCTTTACACGCCGCTCTATGACCCCGATTACGAGCTGATCGCCGATTGGCTGGCAGGGCAGGGTGACCGCCCTGAGGTCGAGGGGCTGGCCGATGCGGCGCTGGACCGGGCCAAGCAGTTTTATGACGCGCATACATCCATCCCCGGCGCGCTGGCGGCTGCGGGGCTGCGCGGATCGGACTTTATTCAGGGTTGGAAACGGCGCGAGGACCCGCTCGATATCGGGTTTGTCGACGAATCCTCGATGCTGGACGAGAAGCAGTTCGAGGATCTGCGCGAGATTTTCCCGACGCTGGTGCTGTTTGGCGACCCGGCGCAGCTGGCCCCGGTGGGCAGCAATGGCGACATGGTGTTTGACACGCTCAAAGACGGGCGTAGGCTGGAGCTGTCCCGCGTGCACCGTCAGGACGCAGGCAACCCGATCCTTGATCTGGCCCATGCGCTGGCCGACCCGGAGGTGGATTTCTACGCGTTTGAGAAGCTGGTCCGCGAGGCGTCGGAGAAAGACGACCGCGTGGTTTTTGCCGAGCGGGTGGAGGC
>CALFWN010000290.1 GCA_937928335.1 uncultured Litoreibacter sp.
AATATAACTGACCAATATTCTAGAATTAGTTTTTTATCTAAATTTCTATCGTCCATTTTTCACAGACTATATATTTGTTTGTTTCACTTCGCATGTTCTACGCCACTGATACTAGCGGATCCAAAGGGTTACAAACGTAGGAGAGCATATTACAAGTATTATGCTGTTATTTTGTTAAAGTATATTATTAATTACTCTCCTGCGTGCATTTTACAACACCTCTAGATGCAAGCGCCGCGAGGTGGGTCTTCTGGCCTCCGATGACGGGCAAGAGGCGCAGGACCTGCTGTCGCCGCTTTACTATCTGCGCCGCGCGCTGGTGCCCTCCGCCGACCTGATCGACGGCACGCTTGAAGATATGCTGCTGGCCAGCCCTGACGTGATGCTGATGGCCGATATCGCCACGCTCAGCGAGGCGGAGACCGACCTGCTTGTCGATTGGGTGGATGAGGGCGGGCTGCTGGTCCGTTTCGCAGGCCCCCGCACGGCGGCCGCAGATCTCGAAGACACCAACCCCTTGATGCCCGTGCGCCTGCGGGCAGGCGGGCGGTCCGTGGGCGGCGCCATGTCATGGGGCGAACCGAAATCGCTGCGCGCCTTTACCCGTGACAGCCCGTTCTTTGGCCTGCCTCTGCCCGATGATGTCAGCATCACCAGTCAGGTCATGGCCCAGCCCGACCCCAATCTGGCGGAGCGCACCATCGCCTCGCTGGCCGATGGCACGCCGCTTGTGACCCGCCGCCAACTGGGCGAGGGGCAGGTGGTGCTGTTCCATGTCACCGCCAATGCCGAATGGTCCACGCTGCCTCTGTCAGGCCTCTTCGTGCAGATGCTGGAGCGTCTTGCGATCTCCACCCGCCCGGCGGAGCTCAGCGCCGAAGAACTTGCAGGCACCACATGGCAGCCCGAAGATGTGCTGGACGGCTTTGGCCGGGTGCGCAGCGCGGACGCCATTGCGGGGGTGGACGGTGCAGTATTGGTTGACCGCGTTCTTGGCCCCGACCTGCGTCCGGGGCTTTACAGCAATGACAGCCGCCGCGTGGCGCTGAACGTGATCGGCCCCGAGGACACGCTTGCGCCCGCCACATGGCCCGCCTCCGTGCCGGTGGAGGGCATGGTGCTGGCGGGCGAAACCCCGCTGGCGGGCTTGCTGCTGACAGGTGCTATGGTGTTTCTGATGCTCGATATTCTGGCCTCGCTCTGGTTGGCGGGCCGGTTGAGCCTGCGCCGCGCCGCGCCTGCCGCACTGGTGCTGCTGGCGCTGTCGCTGCCCTTCGAGGCCCGCGCCCAGCAAGAGGAAATCCGCGCGATCGAGGCCACCTCCGAGGTCGTGCTTGCCTATGTCAAAACCGGCGACCCGGCGCTGGACCGCACCTCGCGTCAGGGCCTGTTCGGCCTGTCGCGCAGCTTGTTACGGCGCACCTCGGTTGAGCCTGCCGACCCTATCGAGGTGGATCTGGAAACGGACGAGCTGTCCTTCTTCCCGCTTATCTACTGGCCGATCTCGCAAAACCAGCCGACGCCCTCCTCGGATGCCTATGCCAAGCTGAACCGCTACCTGCGCACCGGGGGCATGATCGTCTTTGACACCCGCGACGGCAATGTCGGCAGCTTTGGCAGCGCCACCCCGATGGGCCGCAAGCTGCAGCAGCTGGCCCGCCCGCTGGACATCCCGGCGCTGGAGCCGGTGCCTTCTGATCATGTGCTGACCCGCGCCTTCTACCTGCTTCAGGATTTCCCCGGCCGCCACGCCAATAATTCCGTCTGGGTGGAGGCCGCCCCCGCCGATGCCGAACAGGTGGAGGGGCTGCCCTTCCGCAACCTCAATGACGGCGTGACCCCGGTGCTGATCGGCGGCAATGACTGGGCCGCCGCCTGGGCGCGTGACGACAATGGCAGGCCGGTTTTCCCGGTGGGGCGCGGCTCCGGCGGTGAGCGTCAACGCGAGATCGCCATTCGCTTCGGCATCAATCTGGTGATGCATGTGCTGACCGGGAATTACAAATCCGATCAGGTCCACGTGCCGGCCCTGTTGGACAGGTTGGGGAATTAGCATGAATGTCATCCTTGACCCGCTCGTCCCCCTGATGCCGCTCACCTTGCTGGGCGTGATGCTGGCGGTGCTTTTGCTCTACGCGCTCTGGCGCGGCTTGCCCGGCTGGTGGCTGCGCGCGCTGGCAGGCATCGCCGTGCTGACCGCGCTGGCCAACCCGGCCCTGCAAGACGAGGACCGGGAGCCGCTGACCGATATTGTGATGATGGTCGTCGACCGCTCCGCCAGCCAGAAGCTGTCTGATCGCGCCAGCCAGACCTCGGAGGCCGTCGATGCGCTGACCGCCGATATCGAATCCCGCGGCATGGAGCTGCGCACCATCGAGGTGCCTGACGGCATTGGCGACGCAGGCACCGAACTGATGAGCGCGCTGTCTGAGGCCCTGACCGAAGAGCCCGCCTCCCGCATCGCGGGCACGCTTCTGATCACCGATGGCCAGCTGCATGACATCGAGCGCGCGCCCGAGGTGCAGGCCCCCGTCCACACGCTTCTGACAGGCCGCGACACCGACTGGGACCGGCGCCTGATCGTCAAGAACGCCCCCGCCTTTGCCATTCTCGATGAGGAAATCACCCTGACGCTGAAGATCGAGGATCAGGGCGCGGTGCCGGACGATCTGGGCGACATGGCCAACCTGTCCATCGCCATTGACGGGGCGGAGGCGCAGACCTTTCAGGTGCCTGTGGGTGAGGATCTCGACCTGCCGGTGACGCTGTCACATGGCGGACGCAACGTGCTGCAATTCAACCTCGAGCCCATCGAAACGGAGCTTACCGACCGCAACAACGCCGCCGTGGTCCAGATCAACGGCGTGCGCGACCGCCTGCGCGTGCTCCTGGTCTCCGGCGAGCCCCATGCGGGGGAGCGCACATGGCGCAACCTGCTGAAATCTGACGCCGCCGTCGATCTGGTGCATTTCACCATCCTGCGCCCGCCGGAGAAACAAGACGGCGTCCCGGTCTCCGAGCTCAGCCTCATCGCCTTCCCGACCCGCGAGCTGTTTCTGGAAAAGGTCGAGGAATTCGACCTCATCATCTTTGACCGCTACAAACGGCGCGGCATCCTGCCGGGGCTCTATTTCGACTCGATCAGCCAATATGTGAATAATGGCGGCGCGGTGCTGGTCGCCGCCGGGCCCGATTTCGCCTCCGCCGACAGCATCTACCGCTCCGCCCTTGGTGACATCCTGCCCGCCGCGCCCACCGCGCGGGTGTTCGAGCAGGGCTTCAAGCCCGCGATCTCCGATCTGGGCGCGCGCCACCCTGTCACCGAAGGTCTGGAGACCTTCGCGCCGCTTGGGGCTGCGGAGGACGGCACGCCGGGCTGGGGCCGCTGGATGCGCCAGATCGAGGTCACGGAGACCTCCGGGAACACGGTCATGACCGGCATCGACGAGGCGCCCCTGATCACGCTCGACCGGGTGGGGGAGGGGCGCGTGGCGCTCATCGCCTCGGATCACGCATGGCTGTGGCATCGCGGCTATGAGGGCGGCGGCCCGCAGCTGGAACTTCTGCGCCGTCTGGGCCATTGGATGATGCAGGAGCCCGACCTTGAGGAGGAGGCGCTCACCGCCAGCGTCGAGGGCCAGACCGTGACGCTCACTCGCCGCACCCTGTCGGAATTTGTGGGCGACGTCACCCTGACCGCACCCGATGGGTCGGAGCAGATCGTCACGCTTGAAGAAATCAGTCCGGGCCGGTTCGTGGCCAGCTTCGAAGGCACCCAGCAGGGCCTCTACCGCGCCACCGAAGGCGAGGGGGAGGGCCAGATTGAAACCGTCTTCGGCCTTGGCCCCGCAGCCCCGCGCGAATTCATCGAGACCGTGGCCTCCGGCGACAAGCTGGAGCCCATCGTGGCCCCGCTCAGGGGCGGCACGATGCGGCTGGAGGAGGGCATTCCCGGTCTGCGGCTGGTTGGCGAGGGGCGCAATGCTGCCGGGCGCGGCTGGGTTGGCCTCACACCACGCGCGGCATATCTGACCACCAATATCACCGTCACGCCGCTGGTCTCGCCCTGGCTGTTCCTGCTGCTCGCAGGGCTGCTGACCGTCGCCGCATGGCTCCGCGAAGGCCGCAGATAGCTCACCAGCGCAAGCAAAAGAAGGCCGGAACGCCATAGCTTTTCGGGACAGCCAATGCTCCAGTCAAAGCATCGTTCCCTATTCGGCGTCATGATTGCGTTTTGCGCGGCCAGCCCGTCGGTTGCGGATAATATTCGGGAATCGAACTACCTTCATATCGACCCTTCAACGGCCATCCATGTGAGCGACTATATTGAGGCGCATCGTTTGAAAGGGCGCATTCTCAACCTCGAAAGAGTTCAGGTCGGGGCCGCTTTCACGTCTGGGCCAGCCGCAGCTGTCGCGCTGTCCAGACGCTCGCCGGAGCTGGACTCTGTGGCTTTGCTATTCGACGTCGACCTCTGCGCCTTCGGCTTTCAGATATCGCTGCCGTCGCGCGACCAAAGCAATAGCATTCCGGTCGATATTCGCTTCCTGACGCGCGACGGGGAAACCGTGGATGCTCTCAGGCGGTATCCTGCATTGGGTACGACGACGCGGCAGGCCTATTCAAGCGAAGGGTTTGCGCACCGTTTCGCCGCTGTGCAGATCATCTCGGAGACCAGATCCGAGATGGGAATTGGCGAGATCAGGGCTCTGCCATGCAGCGTGACAACCTCGTAAATCGCCGCGATACGCCTAACGCAGCGGCACTTTAAATGTCTGGTCCGACCAGCCATGCACGGAATCATGCGCGCGGATCAACACTTCGCCCAGCCCGTCCGGCACGCTGACATCAGACAGCGAGCGGGTGAAGGGCTGCTCATTCTCATGCGGGTGGTGCAGGGTGCGGTAGCCCAGCTGCGTGCCGTCAGGCGCCAGCACGGCCCAGCCGTCCGCATAATGATCCCAGCCGGTGTCGCCGTGACGGATGGTCACCTCGAAAGTCCAGGTGGAGCCCGATTTGCGCGCGGTCGCGTTCTCGACCTTGGCCTGTCCGGCAAAGGCGGGCAGGGTCGTCATTGCCAGGGCGGCAGCGGCCATAAACAGTCTCATCTCAACTCTCCTCAGCGGGAATGTCCGCCAGCAATATCTTACGCGGTCGGGAGGAAAACTCCCTCTCCCAGATCAGGTAGCTGACCATCGCAGTGGCCAGCATCAGCCCGTATGGCCCAAGAAGCCAAGCCAGGCAGCCCAGGGAGTAATATATAGCGCGCAGCCCACGGTTAAAGTTCCATGCGGCACGAATATTGATCTCTGCGGCTTGTTTGGCACGGCTATAGGCCGATTCATGGTCGATATTATTGGGCACCGCCGCCATCACCACCGCGCAATAGCCGTAAAGCCGGTTCGCCCAGACGAATTTCAGGAAAGCATGGGTCAAAAACAGCGCCACCACGATCAATTTCACCTGCCATAACGTGGTCGGCCCGCCATCCAGCGTCAATTCAAGCGCCACGCCTTCCAGCGTGTCCGCATTGCCCACCGCCGCCAGCAAGGCACCAATGGCGATCATGCAGGCAGAGGCGAAAAAAGATGTGCCCTGCCGCAGGTTGGTCAGAATCGTCGCGTCAAAAATGCGCGGATCACGGGTGACCATCTGGCGCATCCACTCGCGGCGGTAATCGGCCATGATAATGGAGACAGACGGCCGCCGCGCGCCCGGATGCTCGATCCACCAGCCCAGAAGAACAAAGCTGGCGATCAGAAGTCCGAGGCTGGCCAGATCAAGCGGGCTCATCAGGGCGGGAAGGCTGGTAATACTCATGCCGCACGCTACCAGCGCTGTTCTGTGCTTGCCATAGGTCAAAATTGGTAATATGTTTTTACCAATTGCCGTGATTTAACGTAATTTGGAGACGCGACATGGAGATGCCAGCCCCCGACGCCGCTGTTTTGGCCAGAAAAACCCAGCTGGTGGAGCGGTTGGGCGCGGTCCTGCCAGCCGATGCCGTCATCCATGCCGAGCGCGAGCTGAAAGTCTATGAATGCGACGCGCTGACCGCCTATAAATGCCCGCCGCTCTGCGCCGTGCTGCCCGCCACCACCCAAGAGGTCGCCGCCGTCCTGAAAATCTGCCACGAGATGGATGTCCCCGTGGTCCCGCGCGGCTCCGGCACCTCGCTGGCGGGCGGCGCTTTGCCCACCGCCGACAGCGTGATCCTGGGCGTGGCGCGGATGAACGATGTGCTGGAGACCAATTACGACGACCGCTACATCCGCGTGCAGACCGGGCGCACCAATCTCAGCGTCACCGGCGCGGTCGAGGAGAACGGCTTTTTCTACGCCCCCGACCCGTCTTCACAGCTGGCCTGCGCCATTGCGGGCAATATCGCGATGAATTCCGGCGGGGCGCATTGTCTGAAATACGGCGTGACCACCAACAACCTGCTGGGCGTCAAGATGGTGCAAATGGACGGCACCGTGATCGAGGTTGGCGGCGCGCATCTGGATGCGGCGGGCTATGACCTGCTGGGCCTGATCTGCGGATCAGAGGGCCAGCTGGGTGTGGTCACGGAGGCTACGCTGCGCATCCTGCGCAAACCCGAAGGCGCCCGGCCCGTGCTGATGGGCTTTGACAGCAACGAGGTTGCGGGCACCTGCGTCTCCGACATCATCAAGGCGGGCGTGCTGCCCGTGGCGATCGAGTTCATGGACCGCCCTGTGATACGCGCGACCGAGGCCTTTGCCGGCGCGGGCTACCCTGATTGCGAGGCGCTGCTGATCGTGGAGGTCGAGGGCTCCGACAAGGAAATCGACGAGCAGCTTGGCCTGATCCTGCAAATCGCCCGTAAGCACAACCCGGTGGAGCTGCGCGAAAGCACCAGCGCAGAGGAAAGTGCGCGCATCTGGCTGGGCCGCAAATCCGCCTTTGGCGCGATGGGCCAGATCAACGACTATATGTGCCTTGATGGCACGATCCCCGTATCCTCCCTGCCGATGGTGCTGGGCCGCATTGGTGAATTGTCCCGGCAATACGGGCTGGATGTGGGCAATGTGTTTCACGCAGGCGACGGCAATATGCACCCGCTCATCCTGTTTGACGCCAATAAGGAGGGCGATCTGGAGCTGTGCGAGGCGATGGGCGCCGACATCCTGCGCCTTTGCGTCGAGGCAGGCGGCTGCCTGACCGGCGAGCACGGCGTCGGCATCGAGAAACGCGACCTGATGACCGCCCAGTTCGAGCCGCAGGATCTGGAGATCCAGATGCGGGTGAAAGACGTGTTCGACCCCAAATGGCTGCTGAACCCCGCCAAGGTCTTCCCGCTGGCCTCCAGCGCCAGCCGTCGCGCGGCCTGAGGGCGTGGGATTTAGGTATTTGGAAAGCAGTGATGATGTTTGAACCTGCGACAGAGCAGCAAGTGTCGGACGCGGTCAGAGACGCCACCGGCCCTTTGAAAATCCGCGGCGGCGGCACAAGACCCATCGGCAACCCGGTGACAGGCGAGGTGCTGAGCACCGCCAAGCTGACGGGCATTTCCCTCTATGAGCCCGGCGCGTTGACCATCGTGGCGCAAGCGGGCACGCCCCTGGCCGAGGTCGAGGCCGCGCTGTCCGCCGAGAACCAGCGCCTGCCTTTTGAGCCGATGGACCACCGGGGCCTTTTGGGCACCACGGGCGCGCCCACCATCGGCGGGGTGGTGGCCGCCAATATTGCAGGCCCGCGCCGCATTCAGGCGGGCAGCTGCCGCGACAGCCTGATCGGGGTGCGCTTCGTGGATGGCTCCGGCACCGCCATCAAGAACGGCGGCCGCGTCATGAAAAACGTCACCGGCTACGATCTGGTCAAGCTGATGGCGGGCAGCTACGGCACGCTGGGCGTGATCACCGAGGTCTCCTTCAAGCTGCTTCCGGGCATCGCCGCCAGCGCCACCATCTGCGTCGAGGGCAGCACGCCCGCCCGCGCGGTGGAGATCATGTCGCGCGT
>CALFWN010000291.1 GCA_937928335.1 uncultured Litoreibacter sp.
GGGGTTTGCGCCCGCCAGAGCCCGTCACGGGGGATGCTGGTGCGGGCCATTTCGCCCTCGCTGCTCCAGAGCGCGTCGATCACGGGCAGGGCGGCGCAGCACCCCTCGACCTCGTGCAGGGCGGCGCAGACGCTGTCGATGATGGCGGGCGTCACGAAAGGGCGTGCGGCGTCGTGGATCAGCACATGCTCGGGCGTATGGGGCGCGAGCGCGTTCAGCCCTGACAGGACGGAGGCGGCGCGGGTGTCACCACCATGCGCGGGGGGCAAGACGCGCGGATCGCTGAGACCGTCCAGCGCCTGTGCATAGAGACCCGCATCATCGGGGTGGATCACGGCGCAGAGCCGGCTCACTTGCGGGCGGTCCAGAAAGACCTGCACCGAATGCCTCAGCGCAGAATGGGCGTCCAGCGGCAGATATTGCTTGGGGGTCTCCCCGCCCATGCGGCGCCCGCGCCCGGCGGCGACAATGATGACGGCAGTGCTCATCAGATCGAAAGGGGCGTGCAGGCGCGTGACATGGGACCCAACTAGCAGCTAGAGACGGGCTTTTCCATCTGGGAGTGTGAGGGTTGAGCGCCTCGGATGAACATTTCGGGGGGATTTTCCTGCGCTGATGGGCTAGCTCTGCGCATATGGAGCAGAATTCGAAAACATCGCCCTCGATCTGCTGGGCCTCGCTTGTCGGGGTCTACCGCCAGATTGACGAGCAAAACCTCAGCCTGATCTCGGCGGGGATTGCGTTTTTCGGCATGTTGGCCATTTTTCCGGGGCTGGCGGCGATCATCGCGATTTTCGGGCTGTGGTCTGACCCGGTGGTGATCCAGGAGCAGCTGAACCTGCTGCAAGGCATTGTGCCGGACGAGATTTATACGCTGCTCAATGACCAGCTGACGCGGGTTCTGTCGGCAGGCACCGAGGCGCTGGGCTGGGCGACATTCGTGTCGATCCTGCTGGCGCTGTGGTCGGCGCGGGCCGGGGTGGGCGCGATGATGCGAGGGCTAAACACCATTTACCGCGCGCCCAATCGCAGCTTTTTCATGGCCTATGCGGCGGCCTTCCTGCTGACCCTGATGCTGGTTGTCGTGGCCCTTGTGGCGGGCGCTGCCGTGGTGATCACGCCTTTGGTCGTGGCCATGCTGCCTTTGGCGGTGGAGACCAAAAGCTGGATTGACGTGGTGCGCTGGTCGGCGGCGGTCTTTGTGATCACGGTGGGCATCTCGCTCATCTACCGCTACGGGCCGCGCAAACGCGATGGCAGGCGCACGCCCTGGCTGACATCGGGAGCGGTGTTTGCGGTGCTGATGTGGGTTGCGGCCTCGATGGCGTTTTCCGAATACCTCGCCAATTTCGGGCGTTACAACGAGGTCTACGGCTCCATCGGTGCGGTGGTGGCCCTGCTGATGTGGCTCTACCTGTCGGCCTTTTTGGTTCTGCTGGGGGGCGCACTAAACGCGCAGTTGGAACGACACCGCGACGCACGTGCTTGACGCAAAGCCCTTGATCTAGTCAGGTCTGCCGGGGATTCGGGAGACCAAGATGCAAGCACCATCCAAGACCAGCCATGACGTCATTATCGTGGGCGGGGCGATGTATGGCTCGTCAGTGGCCTGGTGGCTGTCGCGCAACCCCGATTTCGGCGGCTCGATCCTTGTCGTGGAGCGTGACCCGACCTATGAATTCAGCTCCACCTCGCACACCAATAGCTGTATCCGGCAGCAGTTCTCCAACGAGGTGAATATCCGCATCTCGCAGTTTGGTGCGGAGTTCATCCACAATTTCAAAGAGCTGATGGCCGATGATGATGCGCCGGATATTCCGCTGCAAAGCTATGGTTACATGTATCTGGCCGATAATGAGGGTTTTGCCGCCAACCTGCGGGAGCAGCAGAAGGTGCAGGCCGCGCTGGGCGCGGGCACCAAATTCATGACCAAAGAGGAGATTGCGCAAGACTACCCGTTCTACAATCTCGACGACATTATCGGCGGCAATCACAATCTGATCGACGAGGGTTATTTTGACGGCGGCACCATCTTTGACTGGTGGAGGCGCAAGGCCCGCGCGCAGGGAGCGGAATACGTCCATAACGAGGTCAAGGCCATCACCCGCAACGCGGCCGAAACTCAGGTTGAAAGCGTGACGCTGGCGACCGGCGAGGTGATTGCCTGCGGCACGTTGATCAATTGCTCAGGCCCAAGCGCTGCCATCACGGCGGCGATGGCGGGGATTGCACTGCCGGTGGAGCCGCGCAAGCGCTACACGTTCATCTTTGACGCCGCGGCCCCGCTGGACCGCGACCTGCCGCTGACCATTGACCCCTCGGGCGTGCATATGCGCACCGATGGACAATATTACCTTGCCGGATGCCCGCCCGATGACGACCCGGCTGTGGCCTATGACGACTTCATCTTCGACCATTCCCTGTGGGAGCAGAAGGTTTGGCCCGCGCTTGCGACACGGGTGCCCGCCTTTGAGACGATCAAGCTGATCAACGCCTGGGTTGGGCATTACGCGTTCAACACCTTTGACCAGAACGCCATTGTGGGCCCGCATGTCGAGATGTCGAATTTCATCTTCGTCAACGGCTTCTCGGGCCACGGGTTGCAGCAATCGCCCGCCTTTGGCCGCGCGGTGTCGGAATGGATCACCTATGGGGCCTACCGTTCCATCGATATCAACGCATTTGGCTATGACCGGATCGTGGAGCAGCGCTCTTTTCTTGAGAAGGCGGTGATCTAGGGCCAGACCACCAAGCTGTCGCGTTGACCTTTGTCGCGCAATAGCGGAACCTCTCTTTCAGAAAAACGACAAATCTCTGGGAGAGTATCATGAAAAAATTGACCGCCGTTCTGGCGATGACAACCGCATTGGCAGGCGGCGCCCATGCCGCTGATCTTGGTGCCGTGGATGAGCCGATCACGCTGGCCATCAATGAATGGACCGGCCAGCACGTCACCACCCATATCGCGGGCGAAATGCTGAAAGCCGCGGGCTATAAGGTGGAATACGGCACCGCCGGCATGTTGAACCAGTTTCAGGGCATTGCGGATGGCGACATCCACGCGACGCTGGAAATCTGGTCCTCCAACGTCTCGGATGAATATGCCAAGAAGGTCGAGGAAGGCACCATTGTCGAGGTTGGCGATCTGGGTCTCGACGCCAAGGAAGGCATTGCCTATCCCGCCCATGTCGAGGCGCTGTGCCCCGGCCTGCCCGCTTGGGAAGCGTTAAAAGACTGTGTTGGCCAGTTTGCGACCGCAGACACCATCCCGCAAGGGCGCATCGTGGACTACCCTGCCGATTGGGGCACGCCCGGCGCGGATCGCATGACCGGGCTGGACCTGCCGTTCAAGGCGGTGCCGGCGGGCTCGGAAGGGGCGTTGATCACCGAGCTGCGCGCCTCGACGGAGAAGAACTCCCCGCTGCTGCTGGTCTTCTGGCAGCCGCATTGGGCGATGTCGGCCTATGACGTGAAATTCGTGGACCTGCCCGAGGGCGAGACCGCCTGTTTCGAGGATGCGTCCTGGGGGCCGAACCCGAACGCGGTCAATGATTGCGGCTTCACGCCCACCCGTATCTTCAAGGCGGCCTGGTCCGGCTTTGAGGAAAAATGGCCTGCCGCCTATGAGATCCTGTCCAATTACGAGCTGAGCACCGATGTCCAGCAGCCGCTGATGGGCGCTGTTGACGTGGATGGCGGCAAGGTCGAGGAGGTGGTTGCCGCATGGATGGCCGCCAATGAGGGCAGCTGGAAGCCCATCGTAGACGCCGCGACCAACTGAGGGACCGGCTGTGACCGACACCGCGCCTGCCATCTCCTGCAAAGGAGTGTGGCAGGTTTTCGGGCCCAACGCGAAAGCTCAGCTTGATAGCGCGCTGAACGCCAGTGGTGGCGCTTCGGACGCCGCCACGATCCTGCGCGACAAGGGGCTGATCCCTGCGGTGCAGGATGTCAGCTTCGATGTGGCGGAGGGCGAGCTGTTCGTGATCATGGGGCTGTCCGGCTCGGGCAAATCGACCGTGGTGCGCTGCGTGTCACGGTTGCTGGACGGCACGGCAGGCGAGATCCTGATCTCGGGCGAGAACATCCTGACCGCCTCCAAGAAACGCATGACCGAGCTGCGCCGCGACAAGCTGGGCATGGTGTTCCAGCATTTCGGGCTGTTTCCTCATATGACGGTGGCCGACAATGTCGGCTTCCCGCTGAAAATGCAGGGCCAGGGCCGGGCTGCGCGCCGGGCGCGTGCGCTGGAAGTGATCGAGCTGGTGGGCCTTGGCGGGCGCGAAGATGCCTACCCGCGTGAGCTGTCCGGCGGGCAGCGGCAACGCGTGGGCATCGCCCGCTCGCTGGCGGTGAACCCCGATATCTGGTTTCTCGACGAGCCTTTCTCTGCGCTGGACCCGCTGATCCGGCGGCAGCTGCAGGACGAGTTCCTGCGCATTCAGGCGACGCTGAAGAAATCCATCGTCTTCATCACCCACGACATCGCCGAGGCGCTGAAGCTGGCGGATCGCATCGCGATCATGAAGGACGGCCAGATCGTGCAGGTCGGCACGCCGACCGATATCGTGCTGAACCCGGTCAATGATTATGTGGCGGAGTTCTCGAAAGACGTCGCGAAGGGCCGCCATGCGCAGGTGGGCTCGGTGATGAAAACCGGGGCAGAGGTGCCGGCACAGATGCCCGACGACCCCGGTCTGCGCGAGGATATGACCCTGGAGGAGGCCCTGGCCGCCTGCATGTACCTTTATGACCCGGTGCCTGTGCATGACGGGGCGGGCAAACAGATCGGCGCGGTGCTGCCCTCTGATCTTGCCAAGGCCCTGCAGGTGGACGAGGCCTGATGGCGGATCACACGGCCTCCCTTGCCGGGCCGCGCGGGTTGCCCATATGGCTGGCCCGATGGCTTGGGCGGCGCGGCGCGGTTGCGGCGGTCGTGACTGCAATGATCGGCGTGCTCTGCGTTGCCTTGGCGGGCGTGGCCCCGTGGCTGGTGACATGGCCCGCCGCGCTGACCGTGCCGATGACCGACTGGATCGGCACCGGGCTGGGCGCGTCTCTTGAGGCGATCAAACCCGGCGCGCGGCTCATCTCTTATCTGCTGGATTTCGTGATGGCCGGGGCCAACAGCTTGCTGGTCGACGCGCCCTGGCCGGTCATTATCGGCATCGTCACCGCTTTGGGCTGGTATATCGGCGGGCTGCGCATGGCCGCGCTGGGGCTTGTCGGCTTCACGCTGGTCCTTTTGTCGGGTTACTGGGCGCAAAGCATGAACACGCTGGCGCTGGTGCTGGTCTCAGTCCCGTTGGCGCTGATCCTGGGCGGGGGCATCGGCATTCTGGCCAACGAGGTGCCACGGGTCCGCCGCGCGGTGCAATCGGTGCTCGACATCATGCAGACGGTGCCGACCTTCGCCTATCTGACGCCGCTTTTGCTGCTCTTTGGCTTTGGCCCGGTGGTGGGGCTGATCGCCTCGGCGATCTACGCGGCCCCGCCAATGGCCCGCAACACGCTGCTTGGGCTGCAACGGGTGGAGCATGACATAAAGGAGGCGGCCATCATGTCGGGCGGCACCCGGCTGCAACAGCTGTTTCTGGTCGAGATCCCCGCCGCCACCAGCCAGATCATGATCGGCGTGAACCAAAGCCTGATGGCAGCCCTGTCGATGGTAATCATCGCCGCCGTCATTGGCGGCTTCGACGATATCGGCTGGGAGGTGCTTTTGACCATGCGCAAGGCGCAGTTCGGCCAAAGCCTGCTGGCGGGTATGGTCATCGTGGTCTTCGCCATCGTCATTGACCGCATGTCCGCCCATATGGCCAAATCCCGCGAGCGCCATAGCGTCAAGGTGGCGCTGGCTGTGCTGGCGACCTCTGTTTTGGGGGCGCTGTTGTTCAGCGCGCGCCTGCCCGCCGCAGACGGGTTCGCGATGTTTGACGGGCTGGCCGCCTATGTGGATGCGGGGCTGGGCACTTTCACCGCCAATAACGGGGCAGGGCTGGACCAGATCAAGAACCAGGCGATGTTCTTCGGTCTCTTGCCGCTGCGCATCGGTCTTGACGACGCGGTGCTGCCCTTCACCTGGGGGTTTCAATGGACCGCCGCCATGAGCTTGTGGCTGTTTGGCGTGGCCGCGCTGCTGGGTGCCGCGCTGGCGGCCACGGGCCGCGTCGCGCCGGGGGCCTGCCTGCTGATCGCCGCCGTGGTGCTTGAGACCGGCGTCTCGCAACTGCCCTGGCCCTTTGTTGTGTTCGGCACGGCGCTGCTGGGCTGGGTTGCGGGCGGCATTCGGCTGGCGGTTTTTGTCACGGTGCTGCTGGGCCTGATCTTGATCTCCGGCCTTTGGGAACGGGCGCTTTTGTCGCTGTATCTCTCGGGCGCGGCGGTTTTCGTTTGCGCCGTGTTTGGCGCAGCTATCGGGCTTCTATGCGCGGTCAGCCCCCTGGCGTGGAGGCTTGTCAGGCCCATCTGCGACATGCTGCAGACCATACCATTATTCGTGTTCCTGATCCCGGTGCTGATGTTCTTCCAGATCGGTGAGTTCTCGGCTTTTCTGGCGATCATCGCCTATGCCATCGTGCCGATGATCCGTTACACCCAG
>CALFWN010000292.1 GCA_937928335.1 uncultured Litoreibacter sp.
AGTGGCGGTCAGCCACCACGCCACCACGCTGGCCTTCAATGCGGAGCGGGCGAAACAGAACAAGACGCTTGATTTTGCGGACAGCACCGGCGACCGCGTGGCTGCCTATTTCCACACGGGCGGCACGACCGGGATGCCCAAAGTGGCGCAGCATAAATATTCGGGCATGGTCTATAATGGCTTTCTCGGCCACACCTTGCTTTTTGACGAGAATGACGTGGTTATGTGCCCGCTGCCGCTGTTCCATGTGTTTGCCGTGCATGTGATCTTGATGGCGATGATCCGCTCTGGTGCGCATGTGGTGTTCCCGACCCCGCAAGGCTATCGCGGCGACGGCGTGTTCGACAATTTCTGGAAGCTGATCGAGCGCTATGAGGTGACCTTCATGATCACCGTGCCCACGGCCATTTCCGCGCTGATGCAGCGGGCGGTGGATGCGGATATCTCGACGCTGAAAATGGCGTTTTCGGGCTCCTCGCCGCTGCCCGTGGAGCTGTATAAGCGGTTCGAGAAGGCTTGCAATGTCACCATCACTGAAGGCTACGGGCTGACGGAGGCCACCTGTCTGGTCTCGATCAACCCGCCGGATGGCGAGAAGAAGATCGGCTCCATCGGGCTGCCCTTCCCCTATTGCGACGTGCAGATCCGGGCAGTGTCGGACGGGGCCGTGATGGGGCCGGATGAGGTTGGCGAGATTTGCGTCTCCAACCCCGGCGTTTTCGCGGGCAACACCTATACGGAGGCTGACAAGAATGTCGATCTCTACCGCGACGACACCTATCTGCGCACCGGTGATCTGGGCCGTATCGACCCCGATGGCTATTTGTGGATCACTGGCCGTGCGAAAGATCTGATCATCCGAGGCGGGCATAATATCGACCCCGCCGAGATCGAAGAGGCTTTGGCAGGCCACCCCGATGTGGCTTTTGCAGGGGCGATTGGCCAGCCGGACGCCCATGCGGGCGAGATCCCATGCGTTTATGTCGAACTGGTTGCTGGCTCTACCGCCACGGTCGAGGAGCTGATGGCCCATTGCAAAGAACATGTCCATGAACGCGCGGCCTGGCCGAAATATATCGAGCTGATGGATGAGCTGCCCAAAACCGCTGTTGGCAAGATTTTCAAGCCCGACCTGCGCCGTGCAGCGATCACGCGGATCTATAACAAGGCGCTTGCCGATGCGGGTCTGTCGGCGGAGGTGACCTCTGTGCTGGAGGACAAGAAGCGCGGGCTGGTGGCGCAATTAGGCAAGACCGGAGAGGTTAGCGACACGGCCATTACCACCGTGCTGGGCGAGTTCACCCGACCCTGGGAATGGGCCGACTAACCGTTCGGCCTGTAGCGTTTCCAAATGTGCGCTGCGCGCGCTATGGTGTTTGCGTTCTTGGGGCGTTTCACGCCCCGCCACGCGGGCATCCCCTGAGGATATTTCTGAACATGGAAAGCCGTTTGGTCCGTGCAGGTTTCGCGAGGATGGTCTCGGATGGGGATATGGTGCTGTGAGGGAGGATTGAACTCCCGACCTCACCCTTACCAAGGGTGTGCTCTACCACTGAGCTACCACAGCATTACGGCGTCACGGACGGCGTGGGCGGGTGGATACGATCAAATCCCCGGCGGCGCAACCCTTATCTGGACCCTTTGTGCGCCCCGCGCTAAGAGGGGACATGCAGGGTAAAACCACATCTCAGGGCGGCTCGTCAGGGGCGGGTCAGAGGCAAAGCGAGGCCGCGCAGCGCGAGGCCCGGCTGAAGGCCGCGTTGAAGTCGAACATGGCCCGCAGAAAGAGTCAGGCGCGCAAAAGAAAAGCGTCGGAGACCAACGATAAAAACGAATAGAGGCAGGCAGTTATGGATAAGATAGTCGTTACGGGCAACGGCCCGCTGAAAGGTCAGATACCCATTTCAGGGGCGAAGAATACCTGCCTCAAACTGATGACGGCGGCGCTGTTGAGCGATGAGCCTCTGACGCTGACCAATGTGCCGCGCCTGTCGGATATCAAGACGCTGGGCGCTTTGCTGGAATCGCTGGGCTGCGAGGTGGCGCTGCTCAATGGCGGCAATGTCATGGCGCTGTCGGCAGGCATGATCACGAGCCGCAAGGCGGAATATGACATGGTGCGCAAGCTGCGGGCGTCCTTCAACGTGCTGGGGCCGTTGCTGACGCGCGAGGGGGAGGCCACCGTCTCCTTGCCGGGGGGCTGTGCGATCGGGGCGCGGAAGGTGGATTTGCACCTGATGGCGTTGGAAAAGCTGGGCGCGGTGCTGACCCTGCAGGAGGGTTATGTCCATGCCAAAGCGCCTGAGGGCGGGCTTGTGGGCGCCGAGATCGAGTTCCCGATGGTCACGGTTGGTGGCACCGAGAATGCGATCACGGCGGCGACCCTAGCCAATGGCACGACCGTCATCAAGAACGCCGCGCGCGAGCCGGATACGGTGGATTTGTGCAAATGCCTCAGCGCGATGGGGGCGAAGATTGACGGGGCGGGGAGCTCGACCATCACCATTGAGGGTGTGGACCGGCTGCATGGCGCGACCCATGAGGTGATTGCCGATCGGATCGAGCTGGGCACTTTCATGATTGCGCCCGCCATTGCCGGTGGCGAAGTGGAATTGATGGGTGGTCGACGCGATCTGGTGGAGGCGTTTTGCGCCAAGCTGGAAGCGGCAGGCGTCCAGATCGAGGAAACCGATAGCAGCCTGATCGTGCGCCATGACGGCGCGCGGCTGAAGCCGGTGAATGTCGAGACGGAGCCGTTTCCCGGCTTTCCGACCGACCTGCAGGCGCAGATGATGGCGGCCTTGTGCTTTGCCGATGGCGTGTCGGTGCTGCATGAGACGATCTTCGAGAACCGTTTCATGCACGCCCCGGAACTGATCCGCATGGGGGCCAAGGTCGATGTGCAGGGCGGACATGCGACGGTGACCGGCGTTGAGGCCATGAAGGGCGCGCCGGTGATGGCCACGGATTTGCGGGCCTCGGTATCGCTGATCCTGGCGGGTCTGAAGGCTGAGGGGGAGACCGTGGTGGGCCGGGTCTATCATCTGGACAGGGGCTATGAGCGGATCGAGGAGAAACTTGGCGCAGTGGGGGCCGATATTCAGCGGGTGCCGGAATGACACGGGACGCACGGTTTGAAGACGGGGCTGAGCGCCCGCTGCGGCTGATTGCAGCGGATGCGGAGGATCTGCAGGTGATCTCTGCATTGGTGCAAGATGCCGTGTTTCCGGTGGGGGAGATGAAATATGCCGCCAAAGACCGCCGCTTTGCACTGTTGGTGAACCGGTTCCGCTGGGAGGACGCCACCCGCAAGCGGCAACGCGACCGCGCCTATGAGCGCGCGCAGGCCGTTTTGTCTTTTGACGACGTGCTCAAAGTGTCGACGCAGGGCGTGGACCGCATGGAGGGGGATGTGGTGATGTCGCTTCTGGCGATTGAATGGCAGCCGGGAGCAGACGGGGCAGGGCGGTTTGAGCTGATCCTGGCAGGTGATGGCGCAATCGGGCTGGATGTGGAATGTATCAATGTCACATTGCAGGATGTGACGCAGCCCTATGTCGCACCTTCGGGCAAGATGCCGAGCCATCCTGAGTGAGCGCCTTCGGCGCGCATGAATTATAATGCTCTTGAAGGGGTTTCACCCCTTCGCCGCATGGGCAAATCCCCAGGCAAGTGTGTTGTTCAGGCTGGCTGATATGTCCTGTTTTCCCTGATCATGGCGTTGAGGATGATGAGCAGTTTGCGCGTGACCGCGATGATAGCCTGCTTTGGAGCTTTGCCATTTGCTCTGAGTCTATCTGAGAAGGCGCGTAGTGTAGGGTCGTTTCGCGCAGCACTCAGGCCTGCCATGTACAGCACGTCTCGCAGGCTCTTTCGTCCGCCCCCGATCCGGCGTTTTCCAGATCGCAAACCACTGTCTCTCGCCATCGGAGCCCCCCCCGCGAGAGCCGCAACTTGGCGTGGTGTGAGCGTACCCAGCTCTGGCATCTCAGCTAACAATGCGGTGGCCGAGACTGGCCCCACACCAGGAGCCGTGCGCAGCAATGCGGCCCGGCCTCGTAGGTCTTTGGACTTTGCGATGCACTTCGCGATAGCCGTCTGGATGCTGTCGATCTCGCGCTGCAAGAGCCGCAGGACACGGATAACCGAGGCGCGTGTTCCTTTGTCGAATATCTGGCCCAGGCGGATCTTCTCGCGCTTGGCATCCTCGACCAACTGGCGGCGGCGCAGCTGCAAGGCCTTGAGTTGGCTGACCTCTTCCGTTTCTGGCGAGCATTCCGGCAGGTCCAGACGCATCGCCATCTCGCGGATTACACTCGCATCTACCCGGTCGGTCTTAGCCAACCGCCCCAGTGAGGTGGCAAAGGCCCGCGCACGCCTCGGATTGATGCGGATCGCGGGAACCCTTGCCTTGGCTAGAACCATCCGCAATGGCGTCTCATATCCTCCTGACGCCTCAAATGCGACGCGTCCACCCATTTGCGCCACGCGAAGCGCAAACGCTTTCAGGTCATCATTACTGACCCTTTCATGGCCTTCTGGCCCAACAACATCGACCCAATTCTTAGCAACATCGACACCAAACATATTTTCCATCATGATACCCCTGTTCCGTTTGCCGGGAAAACGCCCCTCTGGGGCCTTTTCTTATCCGGCTGCACCACGGAGTCAGCGCCAACTGCTCCAATCAAATGTGCAGGACAAACCAAAGTGGGCGGGGCTCAGGCC
>CALFWN010000293.1 GCA_937928335.1 uncultured Litoreibacter sp.
AATCCTTGTTAGCCAAGTAGGCTTGTTAGTGACCCTGATGGCCGTGGGGAGAATCCCCGAATTAGGACAGATATGAGTAGTGTTAAAACAATAATTAATACTCGGTCTACGAGAGAATGCACCGACACTAATAATAAAATATCATTTACCGCGTTGTTATTAAAGTTGGGAAGAACGCCTTTAAATAATTGCAGAGCAGAAAAATTAATCCGCCCCGCCATTTGCCGTATATTATAGGCCATATTGGCGGCCAAAGAAGCAGCCGAGCAGGCGGAGCGCGCCCGCCGGGAGGCTGAGGCCAAAGCCGCCGCCCAAAAAGCAGCTGAACAAGCGGCCCTGAAAGCTGAGGCCAAAGCAAAAGCCGAAGCTGACGCCCACGCCGCCGCCGAGGCCGCCGAAGCGGCCGCAAGGGAAGATGCTGCAAAAGCCGAACAGGCGGCAAAAGAAGCGCAAGACGCAGCCGCCCGCGCGCTTGAACAGGCCAGGGCCAATGTGGCAGCTGATCTCTCCGCCCCTGCCGCCGCCGCCCTTCTGGCAGGCGAGGACCCCCAGGAAGAGCCCGCCAAAAAACCCGGCCTTCTGGGCCGTCTTCTGGGCCGCAAGGAAACCAGAACCGTCCTGCGCCGCGAGCTGGATGACGATATGCTGGAGGCGCTCGAAGAGCTGCTCATCGCCTCGGATATGGGCGTCGACACCGCGCTGCGCGTCACCGCCAATATGGCGGAGGGGCGTCTGGGCAAGAAGCTCTCCACGCGGGAAATCAAGGAGCTGCTCGCCTCCGAGATCACCACCATCATGGAGCCCGTCGCCAAGCCGATGCCGCTTTACCCCAAACGCCCGCAAGTGGTGCTGGTGGTGGGGGTCAACGGGTCGGGCAAAACCACGACCATCGGCAAGCTGGCCAGCCAGTTCCAGCAGGCGGGTAAGAAGGTGGTGATCGCCGCCGGTGACACATTCCGCGCCGCCGCTGTCGAGCAATTGCAGGTCTGGGGGGAGCGCGCCGGCGTCCCCGTGCTGACCGCACCCGAAGGGTCCGACCCCGCCAGCCTCGCCTTTGACGCCATGACCAAGGCCGAGGAAAGCGGCGCCGATCTGTTGATGATCGACACGGCAGGCCGGCTGCAAAACCGCTCTGACCTGATGGAGGAGCTGGCCAAGATCGTCCGCGTCATCCGCAAGAAAGACGACACCGCCCCGCATAACACGCTCCTGGTGCTTGATGCCACGACGGGCCAGAACGCGCTCAATCAGGTGAAGGTCTTCCAGGAAATCTCCGATGTCTCGGGCCTTGTGATGACCAAACTTGACGGCACCGCCAAGGGCGGGGTGCTGGTGGCCCTTGCCGACCGGTTCGGCCTGCCGATCCACGCCATCGGGGTGGGCGAGCAGATCGACGATCTCGACGCGTTTGACCCGCAGGAATTTGCACAGGCCCTGACCGGTGTCGCCCCGGAATAGCCCTGCCTTGCGTAACCTCATATTAAGGTTAACGCCCCCCGCCGCGACAGAACCACGCTCCGGGTTTCATCTTGGCAAAAATACCTCACTCCCGCCCCTGCCTGCTGCACAAGGCCACGCCTCATGAGCGCCTGGATCACCAGCCTTGAGGGCACGGAGGCAGGCCACGCGCTGGCGCTGGCCCTCGCGGTCATGGCCGCCATCCTGCACGCCGCTTTCGGAGCCCTGCAAAAGGGCCGTCACGACCCGTGGCTGTCACGCGGCGCGATTGATTTCAGCTACGGGATGATCGCCGCGCCCTTCGCGCTTTTCGTCATGCCCTGGCCCGAGCCGCATATGTGGCCGATTTTCGCGGGCGTCTATGTGATCCATATCTGCTATAAATGCCTGCAGGCCTATACCTATACCAAAGGCGCCTATACGGTGGTCTACCCGGTGGTGCGCGGCACCGGGCCGCTCTTTACCGTCATCGGGGCCTATTTCATCTTCGGAGAGACCTTTACCTGGGGCCAGATCGGCGGCGTGGCGCTGCTGCTGGCAGGCATTTACGGGCTGGCGGCTTATAATCTCAAAACCATCACGCTGGATCGCGACACGATGGTCCCGGCGCTGGGCTTTGCGGTGCTGACCGGGCTGTTCGTGGCGCTCTACACCACCTATGACGCTTACGGCATCCGGGCCACGGCGGACCCGTTCACCTTTCTGGCATGGTTCTTCTTCATTGACGGGCTGTTCTTCATGCCGCCGCTGGCCGCATATCTATGGGCCAGAAACCCCGACCGCCCGGCCTTGGGGCCGTTGATGGCGCGGGGGCTGATCGGCGCCTTTGTGGCGTTTTTCTCTTTCGGGGCGATCATGCTGGCCACCCGGCTCGACAAGGTGGGCGAGGCGGCGGTGCTGCGCGAGACATCTGTGGTCTTTGCGGCGCTGATCGGATGGCTTATCCTCGGCGAAAAGACCGGCCCCCGCCGCTTGTGCCTGATGGCGCTCATCGCGCTTGGGGCTGTGATCGTGGAATTTGCAGGCTAGACACAGACATAAAAGGCAGGTCATGGACGAGAAAAAGATCAACCCGATGGTGAAGTTTGCGCTGGAATTCGGCCCGGTGCTGCTGTTCTTCGTGGCCTATACAAGGCTGAAAGAGAACACCTACACGATTGGCGGCACCGAATATGACGGCTTTATCGTGGTCACGGCCGCCTTCGTGCCGCTGCTTCTGGCCTCCATCGCGATCCTGTGGAAGCTCACCGGCAAGATCAGCCGGATGCAGGTGCTCACCGCCGTCATGGTGATCTTCTTTGGCGGGCTGACCGTGTGGTTCAATGATGAGCGGTTCTTCAAGATCAAGACCACCATCGTTTACGGCTTTTTTGCCGCCGTGCTGGGGCTGGGACTGCTGTTGAAAAAATCATGGCTGGAATATGTGATGGACGAGCTGCTGCCCTTGACCAATGAGGGCTGGATGATCCTCACCAAGCGGCTGACGGCGGCCTTTGCGACGCTCGCCATCGCCAATGAGGTGGTCTGGCGCACCATGTCCACCGATGCCTGGGTGAAGATCGAAACCTTCGGCTTTCCCGCCGCGCTGTTTGTGTTCTTCATGCTGCAAACCAACCTCTTTCAGGCCCATAGCTCGGAAGAGCAGGACGAGGCGTAAGCCCAAAAGCTGAGCAGGCCCCCGTGGTGACACGGGAGCCTGCCAGTTAGTGTGAACCCACCTTTTGCAACCGGGCTTTGGGCCCGGCCACCAGGTCACTGGCTAAGCTGGGGAAGGGTGGCCCACACTATCCTATATGCGGCATCTGGGTCGAAGCCTTCCGACGCGGATCACAGGGTAGCCCCCTGCAAAACACTGTATTTTGCGTCAAAACAAGTGAGGCCCGGCCAAATGCCAGACTGGTCTGCAGCTCCCCAATCACGTGCCAAAACCAATCGCACCCCCCAGGGCGCAGCGCCAATCAGACGCTTGATCCCGCTGTGGTCAATGTTTCTGGATCACATTTTTCATATGGGAAAAGGCCCGGATCTGGCCTGAGCAGGCGGCTGCGGAATGCTCCCGCCGGAACCCAGCCAAAAGTCAGAAACTTTCTTGGGTTCCGTTGGGGCAACCTCTTTGATGCCATAGTCATTTTTCCGATTTGGAAAATCCTAAATACCTGAATTCTGTTTCCAAATCTTGTCCAAAGGCTCCATCTCGGCGTGATTGTTTACATAAGACTGAATCAGCCTGTCCACGGCCTTGCGGGTGATGGTTTTGTGCTCGGGCGACAGGCCAAGGGTTGCGACCATCTTCCAATGGCCCTCCATCAGCGAGACGAACAGGAAGGACATCTCCTCGGCGGCCTGGGTCGGCAGATGCGGGTATTGCAACATGAACTCATGGGTCAGAACCTGCCCCAGAAGCATATATTGCGAGCGCAGGGCCGTCTGCAAAGGCTCCGATCCCTTGGTCAGCGCAAACAGCGCGTCAAACACCCCGTCATCCTCGGGCTTGGTGAATTCCGGCCGGATGTTGAGGAAATAGTCGATAAACAGCTCCAGACGCTGCTCGCCCTTGGCATTCATCACCACCGAGACAAGGCTGTCACGATAGCCCGCCGCCAGATGATCGCACAGGGCAACCATCAGCGTGTCGGCATCCTTGAAATGGTAACGCACAACCTGGCGCGACAGGTTGGCCTCTTTGGCAATCGCGTCATAGGACAGATGCGGCAGCCCGTGTTGTTTGAGTGCCCGAAACGTGGCGTTGAGAATATTGGTCTTTTGATTAACTTGCTTGCCCGTGTGGCCCATGCCGTGGCTGCTCCAAAGCGGATATGTTTAATATCCTCTAAACTCACTGGCGCGGGGCCATGTGTCCATGCGGGCGGTGCCGTCCCTGAAACGGGGCAGCAATTTTGCCACATGTCAGCCGCTGTGGATCAGGCTTGAAAACAGTTTTGGATCAATGCTTTCGGCCTCGAAGCTGTCACCTTCGGTCAGGATCGAGACCGCGTCATGGCTGTGCAGGCTTTCCTGATGGCTGGCCACCACGCGGAAATCGCCGATGCGCGCATCCGCCTGCAATGCCGCGCAGAAGGACCGCGCGGCGTCCTCGACAAAGATCGGGTTGGCGGCGTTCAGCTCTGCAAAGGCCTGCTCATCCTCGCGCTTGACCATCACCTGCGTCTCGGTGGGAACCGCGTCGCGGCACGCCTCGATCAGGTCCTCGAACCACAGGCAATCCGTCTCGCCCATCACCTCGATCGAGACCCGCGCCACGGAGCGTTGCGAATGCGGCGTCGCCAGCTGGCCACGCAGCTGACGGGCATGTTCAGACAGCTCCAGCGAGCAGGGGCAGGTGGAGGAATAGACATAGTCGAGATGCATGAATTTCTTGCGCACCCCGCCCGCATCCACCACTTCCAAAGCGATGTCGTAATATTGGTAGCCCTCCAGCCCGGAGCGCAGCGACTGCACTTTCATCGGGAAGGAGAACCGCATCTGGATGCGGGCGTCAAAGCTCTCAAGATCGCTTTTGTATGCGTCCAGCGTGCGCTCGATCACCTCATAGGAAAAGGTCTCATCCGCCTTCTCGTAAAAGCTGCGCATGATGCGGGACATGTTGATGCCCTTCTTTTCCGCCTCCAGCGAGACGGTGCCGGTGACACTGGTTTCCAGCTGTACGTCGCCATTGTCGCGGGTGTGATAGCGGATCGGCAGGCGAAAATTCGAGATGCCGACATGCTGGATTTGCTGCTTGGCGCCCCGGATCAGCGAAGACGGCCCGTTTTGCAGGTCGGGCATCGAGGCCTTGTAGCTCTCGTCGACCTCGAATTCTTCCGGGTAGGCACGCGCGAGCGCAGGGTAGTCCGGCAGGTCATGGCCCGGCACCAGCTGACCCACAGCGGGGTCAAGATCGGCCACCTCAATGTCAGATGAGCCCCGCGCCCAGTGGCGCAGCAGTTTCAAGGCTTTTTCAGCTTCATCCCGAGTGGGCAAGCGGTCAATTTCCGGCGTATGGACGTTCATCACAGTCCCCCCTTTGGTTCGCGCAATTGAAACATGGGGCCTCGACGCCTGTATTCCAACATTATGTCAACTATACGTGACACAGGTTACATTAGATCACATCTAATGCGGCCAATATATCCGACAAAACGTCTTCGCAGTCTTCCAGACCCACGCTGAGCCGCACCAGCCCGTCGCTGATGCCCAGCCGGGCGCGCTGTTCAGGGGTCAGGCGCTGGTGGGTGGTGGTGGCCGGGTGGGTCACAAGGCTTTTGCTGTCGCCCAGATTGTTCGAAATCGTCACGATCCGCAACGCGTTGAGAAAGCGAAACGCCTCCGCCTTGCCGCCCTTGATATCAAGGGCGATCACCGTGCCGCCCTGATCCATCTGGCGCTTGGCCGCGTCATATTGCGGATGAGAGGGCAAATGCGGGTAGGCGACGCGAGCCAGTTTCGGGTGTGCCTCTAGCGCAGAGGCCAGTTTCAGTGCGGTCTCGGCTTGCGCGCCGCAGCGCAGATGCACGGTCTCCAGCCCCTTGAGCATCACCCAGGCGTTGAACGGCGACAGCGCGCCCCCGGTATGTTTCAGATAGGGTTCAGCCACTTTGCGCACAAATTCGGTGCTGCTGCAGATCACCCCGCCCAGACAGCGGCCTTGCCCGTCAATATGCTTGGTGGCGGAATAGACCACCACATCCGCCCCGTCGCGGATGGCATGGCCAAAGACCGGCGTGGCAAAGACGTTGTCGACAATCACGGTGGCGCCCTTGGCGTGGGCAATCTCGGCCACGGCTTTCAGGTCAATCACCTCCAGCGTCGGGTTGGCCACGGTCTCCAGAAACACCGCTTTGGTGTCGGGGCGCACGGCCTCGCGCCAGGCCTGCAGATCGGTGCCGTCCACAAATGTCACCTCCACGCCGTAGCGCGGCAGCAGCTCTTCGAGAATATAGAGGCAGGAGCCAAACAGCGCCCGCGCGCTGACCACATGGTCGCCCGCCTTCAGCAACCCGCATAAAGCGCCGTTGACCGCCGCCATGCCGCTGGCGGTGGCAAACGCGTCTTCGGTCCCCTCAAGTGCGGCGATCCGGTCCTCGAACATGCGCACCGTCGGGTTGCCGTAGCGGGCGTAGATATATTCATCCGCGCCTGTCTCGATGAAACGCGCCTCGGCATCCTCGGCGGTGTCGTAGACAAAGCCCTGCGTGAGATAAATCGCCTCTGCGACCTCGCCATATTGCGAGCGCCGTGTGCCGGCATGTACCGCTTTGGTGCGGGGGGACCAGTTGGTCATAGTCATATCCTTCATCGCGGCCGCCAAAGAGGCAGGCGCTCAAACAAAAAGCCTCCACCGGGAAAAGGGGGAGGCTTATGCGTCTGGCGCGGCGGTCCGTCCTCTTTAGCGGCATGTTTAACGTGGCCCGCAATCCGGTAACAAATCGCCACGAGGGTTCTGATAAACCCGTGCCGCCGCAGGGTCAAGACGGGTTTGGCACCGCGCGCTCAGACGGGAAATTCGTCAACAGCGCACCACAGGGTCCGGGTGATGCGCGGCTCCATCGCGATCTGGCCAATGGAGCGTTCGATGTTGCGCTCCGTCGAGCCGTCGCCGTGAATATGGGCGATGATCTCGCATTCCTTTTCGTCGCCGCTGACCTCGGTTTCATGCAGGAACAGGTTGTTGACCGCCAGGTTGCGCACCAGAAAGGCGCGCATGTCACGCTCGTCGCTGCGCGCGCAGCGCAGCCGCATCTGGAACAGGCGGTCTTTGGCCGCCGCGCTGGGGGAGATCTTGTTGAGCAGCTTCACAATCGGGCGCAGCGCGAGGTTGATGAAGACGATCATCCCGGTCATGACGGCGGCATAGGGCAGGTGGCCCGCGCCCGCCATCATGCCCACGGCGGCAGAGCACCACAGCGTCGCCGCGGTGTTCAACCCATGCACGTTGAACCCGTCACGAAAGATGATGCCCGCCCCCAGAAACCCGATGCCCGAGACAACCTGTGCCGCCACCCGCGTCGGGTTGATGTCATCGGGAAACAGCGCGGCAAAGGTCACGAAACCCGCCGCACCCAACGCCACCAGAGCATTGGTGCGCAGCCCGGCCATGCGTTGCCGCATCTGCCGCTCGGACCCGATCAGGGCACCCAGTATCAGCGCGATGGTCATATTGACCACCGCCTGCAGCAGCGACAGGGTTTCGGCACCAAGCATATTGGTCATGGCGGGGCTCCGTATTGGCGTGACCCCAATCGATAGGCGGGGCGGAGCCGCTTGCCAATTACCCAAACGAAATTGTGTCTTGCGCTTTATG
>CALFWN010000294.1 GCA_937928335.1 uncultured Litoreibacter sp.
TCGCGCGCTGAAGCTCTGGTTCCTGATCCGCTCCTACGGTCTGGAAGGGTTGCAGGCGCGTATCCGCAATCACGTGGCCTGGTCGGGGGAGCTGTGTGAGGCCATTCGCGGGCTGGACGGCTTCGAGATTGTGACCGAGCCGATCCTCAGCCTGTTCTCCTTCCGTTGCCCCGGCGATGACGCGACGCAGCAGCGGCTGGTGGATGCGCTGAATGAAGACGGGCGGATTTATCTCACGCAAGGGCTGTTTGACGGGCGCAAGATCATCCGCGTGCAGGTCGGCCAGTTTGACACGACCCGCGCGGATGTGATGGCGGTGCGCGACATTGTGCAAGAGGTTTGGGAGGGCATGAGATGACCTTCGCAACACTGCGGGCCGGCCCGGCGCATGACGTGATCCGGCGGTTTCATCCGGCCTGCGGAATACCCGCCCCGCACTGATATCTTATTTGCCTGAACTTTGCCCGAAGGAGGCCTCATGCCCGCACCCCAAAACCTATTCAAAGCCGCATTGAAACGCGGCGAGTTGCAGCTGGGCTGCTGGCTTGGTCTGGCCGATCCCTATATTGCCGAGATCAGCGCCTCGGCCGGGTTCGACTGGCTGACGATAGATGCAGAACACGCGCCCAATGATCTGCGCTCCATCGTGGCGCAACTTCAGGTGCTGGCCGCCCGAAACAGCCACGCGGTTGTGCGCCCGCCGATCGGGGAGACATGGATCATCAAGCAATTGCTGGATGCAGGAGCCCAGAACCTGCTGATCCCGATGGTCGAAACTGCGGCGCAGGCGCAAGAGCTGGTGGACGCAGTGACATACCCTCCGCATGGCGTGCGCGGGGTCGGCTCCGCTTTGGCGCGGGCGTCTGATTTTTCGGGGGTTGCGGATTACCTCACCACGGCGCGTGCGCAGATTTGCCTTCTGGTGCAGGTCGAAAACCAAAAAGGCATGGCCGCGCTGGACGATATTCTGAAGGTTGACGGCATCGACGGCGTCTTCATTGGCCCCTCCGATCTGGCTGCCGATATGGGCTTTCTCGACCAGCCCAATGCGCCCGAGGTCAAGGAGGCCGTGACTGGCGCAATCAAGACCATCGTGGCCAGCGGCAAGGCGGCGGGGTTGTTGACGCTTGATGAGGGGTTGCAGCAGGAATGCCGTGCCCTTGGGGCCAGCTTCATCGCCACGGATATCGACGTGATGCTCTTTGCCCGCCATATGCGCGCGGCGGCGCAAAGCGCCTCAGACCGGCTGGGCGCTGTCTAGGTGCTGCCTCCTTGCAATCCGGGTGATCAACGTATGAACTGCGCGAAAGCTCACGCCTTGCAACATCTGCCCGCATGAAAACCTGGAGCGCCCGTGATGGATATCCGCCCGTTGGGGATTGACCCAAGCCAATGCCTGATCGGCGCAAACTGGACCGCGCCTCATGGCGCAAGAAAGCTGCCGCTGATCAACCCATCCGATGGCACCCCGCTTTGCGATATTGCCGCCGGAGATGCTCAGGATATCGACGCCGCGGTCGCAGCCGCGCGTGCCGCGTTTGAAGGGGCGTGGGGCCGGGCCACCGCGGTCGAGCGGGGCCGCGTTCTGGCCCGCATTGGCCAGCTGGTGCTGGAGCATAAGGAGGAGCTGGCGCGGCTTGAGGCGCTTGATGTTGGCAAGCCCTACACACAGGCAATGGCCGATGTCGTGGCTCTGGCGCGCTACATGGAATTCTACGCAGGTGCCGCCGACAAGCTGCATGGCGAGACCATTCCCTATCTTGATGGCTACACGGTCTACACCCTGCGCGAGCCGCATGGGGTGACGGGCCATATCATCCCCTGGAACTATCCGATGCAGATCATTGGCCGCTCTGTCGGGGCTGCGTTGGCGGTGGGCAATGCCTGCGTCCTGAAACCCGCCGAGGAGGCCTGCCTGACCGCGCTGGCCTTCGCCGAGTTGGGACGCCGCGCGGGTCTGCCCGCTGGCGCGTTGAATGTGGTGCCGGGTTTGGGGGCCGAGGCCGGGGCCGCGCTGAGCGCGCATGAGGATGTGGATCATCTCTCGTTCACCGGCTCTGTCGGGGTCGGCAAACTGATCCAGACCAGTGCGGCACAAAATATCGTGCCGGTGACGCTGGAGCTTGGCGGCAAGTCTCCGCAGGTGGTGTTTGACGATGCTGATTTTGACGCAGCCCTTCCGTTTCTGGTCAATGCGGGCATTCAGAATGCGGGACAGACCTGCTCTGCTTCCTCGCGTATTCTGGTGCAGGAAAGCCGGTTTGACGAGCTGCTCGCGGCCATGTCGGCGCGCTACAAGGCGTTGAATGCCGGTCCTGCGCTTGATGATCTGGAATTGGGCCCGCTGGTCTCCCAAAGACAAAAGCAGATTGTGGAGGGCTTCATTGCCAAGGGCAGTGACCTTGAGCTGGCGGCCTCTGGCCAGATTGCAGCTGACGCGCCCGCGGGCGGTGCCTATGTCGCGCCACGGCTTTATGCCTGCGCGGACCCTGATCACATGCTTGCGCAAGACGAGGTTTTCGGCCCGGTGCAGGTCGTGATCCCGTTTCGCGACGAGGACCATGCCGTGGCCATTGCAAATGGCACAAGATACGGTCTTGTGGCGTCGTGCTGGACCCGCGACGGGGCGCGGCAGATGCGCCTGGCCCGCAAGCTCAGGGCGGGGCAGATCTTTTTGAACAATTACGGCGCGGGCGGCGGGGTGGAGCTGCCCTTTGGTGGCACAGGGCTGTCCGGGCACGGGCGCGAAAAAGGGTTTGAGGCGCTTTACGGGTTTTCGACCCTGAAGACCGTCGCGGCCTATCACGGGTAAGGAGGCATCATGCGGTTAAACGGAAAGACGGCGATTGTGACGGGCGGAGCGTCGGGCTTCGGCGCAGGTATCGCGCAGAAATTTGTGGCCGAAGGGGCAAAGGTCATGATCGCAGATCTCAATGAACCTGCCGCCGCGGCGCTTGCCGGTGAGCTTGGGGGTGCTGCAATGGCCCAGCGGGTGGACGTCTCGGATGATGCGGGTGTCAAGTATATGGTGGCCGCCGCGCGGGACGCCTTCGGTCAGGTCGATATTCTGATCAACAATGCAGGCACCACCCATCTGCCCGCCCCGATGGACGAGGTCAGCGAGGACGACTTTGATCTGGTCTTCAAGGTCAATTGCAAATCGGTCTATCTGACGGCGAAACATCTGGTGCCGCATTTCAAAGCGCAGTCGTCCGGCGTGATCCTGAATGTGGCCTCGACCGCAGGCGTCAGCCCGCGGCCCCGGTTGAGCTGGTATAACGCCTCCAAGGGCTGGATGAACAATGTCACCAAAGGCATGGCGGTCGAGCTTGCGCCCAGCGGCATCCGCGTCAATGCAGTCAATCCGGTGGCGGGCGAGACGCCTTTGCTGGCGAAATTTCTGGGCGAAGACACGCCCGAGATGCGGCAGAAGTTTCTGTCCACCATCCCGCTGGGCCGCTTCTCGACCGCGCAGGATATGGGCAATGCCGCGTGCTACCTGTGCTCGGATGAGGCCAGCATGGTCACGGGCGTCTGCATGGAGGTGGATGGCGGGCGCTGCATTTAGCTCAGAGCGAGCAGAGTTTCGACGCGCCCCCGCCGGGGGCCTTGCCAGAAAAGTCGACCCCGCATCCGTGTCATGGCTTTAACTAGGACCGGCGCGAGCGCATAGTAGGTTTGGCTGGCCAGAGTTTTCATGGCCATTGGGGGCAAGGGGCACGGCACCATCTGGCCTCATGCAACACCGGAGGGCCTGCCCGTGAACATCCTGTTCGTCATGTATGACCAGCTGCGCTTTGACTATCTTGGCTGCGCGGGCCATCCCCATCTTGAGACACCGCATTTTGACCGGGTCGCCGCAATGGGGGTGCGGTTCACCAATGCCTATGTGCAATCGACCATCTGCGGCGCCAGCCGGATGAGCTTTTATACCGGGCGCTATGTGTCTTCCCACGGGGCGTCGTGGAACGGGTTCCCGCTGCGGGTGGGCGAGCATACGATGGGCGACCATCTGCGCCGCGCGGGCATGGAGTGCTGGCTTATCGGCAAGACCCATATGACGGCAGATACCGAAGGGATGGAGCGTCTGGGCCTCGATCCTGACAGCATCATTGGGGTGCGGCAGGCCGAATGCGGCTTTGATGCCTGGGTGCGTGATGACGGGCTTTGGGGGCAGGGGCCTGACGGGTTCTATGACGAAAGCCGCTCCCCCTATAATGCCTATCTCAATGCCAAGGGCTACCCGTCCGAGAACCCCTGGGCCGACAATGCCAATGCCGCGGTTGATGATGAGGGGCAGAAAGCCTCTGGCTGGATGTTTGCCAATGCCGACAAGCCCGCCAATATCCGTGAGGAGGACAGCGAAACCCCGTGGCTGACCCGTGAAACCATCGCCTTCATGAAACAGGCCAAATCGCCCTGGTGCGCCCATGTGAGCTACATCAAGCCGCATTGGCCTTATATCGTGCCCGCCCCCTATCACAACATCTACGGCCCCCGGCATGTGGGCGCGGCGGTGGCCCATCCCGGCGAGCGCGAGGACCCGCATCCGGTATTCGGCTCCTATATGGCGGGCAAGGTGGCGCAGGCCTTTCAGCGCGAGGATGTCCGCGCCAAGGTGATCCCGGCCTATATGGGGCTGATCAAGCAATGCGACGACCAGCTCGGCGTGCTGCTTGACCATCTGGAGGCGACCGACACGCTGAAAGACACGATGATCGTGCTGACCTCGGATCACGGCGATTATCTGGGCGATCACTGGATGGGCGAGAAAGAGCTGTTCCACGACCCCTCGGTCAAAATTCCGATGATCATCTATGACCCGCGCGACAGCGCCGATGCCACGCGCGGCACAACCTGCGACGCCTTGGTCGAGGCCATTGATCTGGCACCAACCTTTGTTGAGGCGGCGGGCGGAACCGTTGAAGACCATATCCTGGAGGGCCGCTCGCTTCTGCCCTGGTTGCGGGGGGAGGAGCCGGAGTGGCGGGATTACGTGATCTCGGAATATGACTATAGCAACACCGCCCATGCCAAGGTGCTGGGGCTTGCGCCACGCGATTGCCGGTTGTTCATGATCTTTGACGGCCGCTTCAAGATGATCCATGCCGAGGGTGGTTTCCGCCCGATGCTATTTGATCTTCAGAACGACCCGGAAGAGTTTTTCGACCTCGCCAAGGGCGCGGATCATCAGGCGGAGATCGACCGCCTCTATACATTGCTTGCCCAATGGGGCCGGCGCATGTCGCAACGGGTGACCCGCTCGGATGCGCAGATTGCGGCCGGGCGCGGGCGCTCGCTGCGGCGCGGGATATTGCCCTTCCTGATTGACGGATCGGAAATCCCCGAAGAGCTGACGGTGCATTACCGTGGCCCAGCGGGCGCGCGTTTTACAGATGAACAGAGCTGACAGAGCCCGGCAGAACGCCTCTTTCCAGTCACGGGGGCGGGTTGTATTGTGCGCGCGCAACCGCGAAGGAGCCCGCCATCAAACCTGAAAGCCCTGATATGTCGACGGCTAGGGCCGTGCAGCAGGGGGCTGACGCCTCGCCCCATGTGTTCGAGCTGTTCGTCTCGAAAGGGTTTTGCGGGTTCGAGCTGGCCGCCGTCACCCATGTTCTGCGCAGCGCCAATGCTTTGATGACGCGGGAGCTGTTTGGATGGCGCTACGTTTCAACCGAGCCGGGGCTTGTCAGCGGTAAGGACGGCATGTTGGTCCGGGCAGAGCCTGCCATTCCCGATCACGGCTTTGGCGACGCCATGATCGTTATCGGGGGCAAGGCGCAGGCCGAAAAATGGATGCCCCGTATGCGCGCGATGCAGCGCCGCAATCTGCCGGTTGTGCTGTTATCTGACGCGGCAACTGCCTATATCCGCGAGGCCAAATCACCGCCGGGCAAGCTGACCACGCATTGGCGCGACGTCTTCACGCTGCAGGAGACGGGCTATTTCCCCAACCTCACATCGCGCTTTGCGGAACGCTCCGACGGTATTGTCACTGCCGCAGGCTCCAGCGCCACGGCGGAGCTGGTCATTGGTCTGATTGCCCCCTGGATGACATCGACGCAGGTGGCGGAGCTGGGCAATCAGCTGCTGCTGCACACCATTCGCAAGGCCAATGCGGAGCAGCCCAAGGATATCGCCGACAATGCCGGGCTGTTTGACGCGCGCGTCACCGAGGCCATCCGGCTGATGGAAAACAGCATCGCGGAGCCGATGTCGATGGCTGAGCTGACCGATCAGGCCGGGCTGTCCACCCGCCATCTGGAGCGTGTCTTCCGCAAAGTGTTCAACGACACGCCCGCGAAGTTCTACAAGCGCCTGCGGGCCCGAAAGGCCCGCGCGATGATCGAAGAGACCTTGATGCCGATGGTCGAGATTGCCGTGGCCACGGGGTTCGGCTCCTCTGACACGCTGGCGCGCGCGGTGCGCGAGGAATACGGGGTCACGCCCAGCAAGATGCGGGCCCGCAGGAAGATCAACCTGCTGGGGCAGCCTGACCTGTAACAGTCCGGCTTATAGTCCTGGGAGCTACCTTATCTGTTGCCCATTGGCCAAAACCCGGCCCGTAGGGTCGATCTCGATACGCGAGGTCAGCGAGTCCTGACCCGGACCCGGCTTGGCAAAAAGCCCGGACATCATCTTGATCCCCATCGCCTGTTGCTGCGGCACGATATTCATCGCCGTGAGCTTGTCGAGCAAGGTGATGCCTCCGGTCAAAGCCAGATCAACGCCGCCCTCCGGGCGCGGGAAGCCGTCAAAAGTCGTGGTGTCGGAATTGTCGAAGGTGAACGCGCCGTCGCCCGTCAGCGATGCGCCAGCGATGCTCACCTCAAGCGCCTCAAGGGTCAGGGTTTCGATCTGGCCGGGTGTCTCGGTCGCGCTGTCCAGCGCTTCCGTGTCGAAAATGTCGATCAGCCAGTTGCCGGTGCCTTTCAGGTCCAGCACGATATTGGCCGCGTCACGTGGCAATTGCTGCGCGGGGTCAAGCATCGCCCAGACAAAATCGCTGACGGTGAAACCCTCCATCGCGATGCCGAGCCCGAATGCGCGGGCCGCGTCGGATTGCGCCAATGGGATCAGCAAATCAAAGCTTGAGCTGTCGAAATGGATGTCAATCGGCGGCAAGGGCAGACCCGCCATACTGGCGGAGACATCCATCTGCTCGGTGGTGGTGGCATATCTCACCTGATCACCGTTCAGGGAGACATCAAGGCTGCCTTTGCCAATGCTGCCCAGCAGCTTGGTGTCTTGCCCGTTGGCGGTCACATCCGCCCCGTAGGACACCGCGCC
>CALFWN010000295.1 GCA_937928335.1 uncultured Litoreibacter sp.
GGCTCGACGTAATCTGGACCGCCGCCCAGATGGCGGTTCAGCGTCAAGAACCCGCTATGTTTGCCCGAACAGTTGTTGTGGCACTGGCAGGGCTGCGCGCCGGCAAGCACCAGCGCGTTGCGCGCATCAAGGTCCTCTGGAGTTTGCGGGCCACAACGAAAATCATCATCTGTAAGGCCCAGAGTGTCGAGCCAGCTGTTCACGCGATCTGTGTGGATGGCCGCGCCGTTATGCGACGCGCAGGCCAGCGCCAGCTGCTCGGACGTCAGCCCGTGAGCCTGCGCAGCGCCGCTTTCAATAAGCGGCAAAGCCTGCACCATCTTGCATGATGAGCGGGGCAGAATCACATGTTCGGGATTGCCCCAGCTTTCAATGACTTCGCCCTTGGCGTCACAAACGCAGGCATGGCCCATATGTTGCGATTCAAGGAACGGACCACGCCAGATTTCGACCATTGGAACGGGTTGGGTCATGTGCTTCTTCCTCGGGGCGAAAAACCGCCAATGGGTCTTCCCCAGCGCGCTAGTTTTAGGCTAAACTGTTCCGAATTGAGCGTAAATGCTCTACCCGGATGATACGAGGCCAAAAAAGGTCCACCGGTAGGGCCAGAGGCAGACACAGCTGGAGCTGTTAAAAGAATGAACAGAATTTCGAGAATTGCGGTAACTGTCGCGGCCATGATCTGCGCCACAAGCACCGCATTTGCCCAGGACCAGTCCACAAACCGCGTCAACGCCGTGACCGATTGGAGCGTGTTCGTCGAACAGGACCCGACACAATGCTGGGTTGTCAGCAGCCCCGTCGAGACCGTCAACACCAAGGATGGGCGTGTCGTTGCGGTGAACCGCGGCGACATCTTGATGTTCGTGAGCTACTGGCCCGGCGCGGGCAAACTTGGCGAAGTGTCCTTCACCGGCGGCTACCCGTTCGGCGAGGGTACGACCGTGACGCTTGATATCAGCGGCACAAAGTTCGAGCTGTTCACCACCGGGGAGACCGCCTGGGCAGCCACACCGGAAGATGACAACAGGATCATCGCCGCGATGAAACGTGGCGCGGATGCGGTTATGACCGGGCAATCCTCACGCGGGACCAACACGCAAGACAAATTCTCGCTGCTCGGCTTCACCGCCGCATTGGAAGACGCCGAAAAACGGTGCAGCAGCTAGGCTGAAAACACTGTCAGGGGCGGCTGCCACGCCCTTTGACGGAAAATAAACGCATCCGGGATAAACCCGGAGCCATGATGGCAGGTCCACCTATGAACAGCGCCCGAACCGAGGCCCCGGTAAGCCCCCTCGATCTGAACGGATCGCTGGGATGCATGACCGTTGGCACGGTTGTTTTGACATCCAGGGGCGAAATATACGCGGAAGATCTGCGCATTGACGACAAGATCCTCACAAAAGATGCGGGCTATCAGCGGCTGACGCAGTTCTCGATGATCACGGGGCCAAAGGGAGCTGAACCGCTGATCCGCATCAGCCGGTCCTGCCTGGGCACCGCCTACCCGTCCAAAACCACCTATTTTCTGGCACGCCAGCTTGTGGCGCTGCGCCACCCGATGTTTGACCCCCTGTTTGGCGCTCAGGAGGTGCTGGCCTGCGCGGGTGATCTCACATATCTGGCGGGCATTGATGCCACCTGCGATGTATCTGAGGTGACCTTTATCGACCTCGGTCTGGAGCATCCTCAATTGATCTTTGCCGATGGGTTGAATATCGAGATCAATCCTGACCGGCAGACCTCCTGTCGCGCGGTTCTGTCTTCGGGTGAGGCGCAGCTGGCCTGTGGCTTGCTTGGCCCGCGCAGCCCGGCTGGGGTGGCTCAAGGTGTTGCGCTGCATTAGGGCGATGGCCTTTGAAATCGTCACGAAGGGTGTATTTCGCGGCCAATAGGCCCTATATGCCGACCAGCCCTAGCCAACCCTAGCCCTTCTGGATGTGCCATGACCGCCCCGACCGCGCCGATCACCCAAGATGTAATGACCCTGCCCCGCAAGATGGCTGAGGGGCCGGTCAATCTGATTGGGCTGACACGGGATCAATTGGCGGCGGCGTTGCTGGAGGCGGGAACCGCGCCCAAGCAGGTCAAGATGCGCGTCGGCCAACTGTGGCAATGGCTTTACCAAAAAGGCGTGCGCGACTTTGATCTGATGACCAACCTGTCGAAAGACTACCGCCAGATGCTTGCCGAGAATTTCGTCATCGCATTGCCGGAAGTGGTCAGCCGCCACCTGAGCGAAGACGGCACCCGGAAATATCTGGTACGGATCGCGGGCGGTCATGAGGTTGAGGTGGTCTATATCCCCGAGGAGGGGCGCGGCACGCTATGTATCTCGAGCCAGGTCGGGTGCACGCTGACCTGCTCGTTCTGCCACACCGGCACGCAGAAACTGGTGCGCAACCTGACAGCAGGCGAGATCGTCGGACAGGTGATGCTGGCGCGCGATGATCTGGATGAATGGCCCAAGGCGGATCGCAGCACCCAAGGCGACGCGCGGCTTTTGTCGAATATCGTGCTGATGGGCATGGGTGAGCCGCTTTATAATTTTGAGAATGTGCGCGACGCGATGAATATCGCGATGGACCCGGAGGGCATCTGCCTGAGCCGCAGGCGGATCACCCTGTCGACCTCTGGCGTCGTGCCGGAGATTGCGCGGACCGCGCAGGAAATCGGCTGCCTTCTGGCAGTGTCTTTTCACGCCACCACCGACGAGGTGCGCGACAAGCTGGTTCCGATCAACAAGCGTTGGAATATCGAGGAACTGCTGGCGGCGTTGAAAGCCTATCCCAAAGCCTCGAACAGCGAGCGGATCACGTTTGAATATGTGATGCTGAAAGGTGTGAATGACAGCGACGAGGATGCAAGGCGGCTGGGCAAGCTGATCAAGGGCATCCCCGCCAAGATCAACCTGATCCCGTTCAATGAATGGCCCGGTGCACCTTATCAACGATCTGACTGGAAGCGGATCAAGGCGTTTTCCGAGATTGTCTACAAGGCGGGATATGCCTCCCCGATCCGCACGCCGCGTGGCGAGGATATCATGGCCGCGTGCGGGCAATTGAAATCGGCGACCGAGCGGGAACGGAAATCACGCAAGCAGATCGAGGCGGAAGCGGGCCTGCCACAGGCATAGACGACCCAAAGGTATTTCAGACATAAAAAAGGCGGCGACCGAAGTCACCGCCTTTTCGCAATTCCAGCGCCTGAGGTGCTTCGCTCAGGAAGCGACAGCGGCTGCAAATACGATGAACAGCAAAGGAACCAGAATGTCGCCAGCGGAGGACGAGGTTTCTGCTATGATCACTGGCTCTTCGATGATTGGATCCGACAGGTTGCCTGCGAATGCGGTCGATGCGCCCAAAGTGAATGCTGTTACAAGTGCGAACTTTTTCATTACATTTCCCTCAAAGATACGTCTGCTGGACCAAGACTATCCGGCCCATACACAGACACCCAAGATTGTATCTCGTGAAATCCTATAATCAGGAAATCCCCTTGTAAACAACGATCGGCGGAGGCGCTGGCCTCCCGGCCGGTTGGGTATCGTCAAATTAGCAACACTTGCGTGCCAAGGCGTGCCTTTGAAAACACCTCCGCGATATGCTCATTATAGAGCCCGATACATCCGTTTGAGGATTTTCGACCGATCTTGCGCGTGTCATGCGTGCCGTGGATTCGGTAATACGTCCATCCCAGATACAAAGCGTGGGTCCCGAGCGGATTATCCGGTCCGGCGGGCACAAAGTCGGGCCATTCCGGGTTGCGGCGTTTCATGGCCGGGGTTGGGCTCCATGTCGGGCCTTCCACCTTGCGCACCACGCTTGTTCTGCCGCGGCGCGTCAGATCCTCGGACATCGGCACGCTTGAGGGGTAAAGACGGTAATTTCCGTCTTCGGTCCACATATGCAGGGCACGGCTTGAGATATCGACGAGCACGGCCCCTTTGTTCAGCGTGTTGAAATAAGGGCGCCAATCAAGGGCGCGAAAGCTGGAAATGTTCCGACGACCCGGGGATTGCCCGCCCGCATCCTGCCCAATCGCGGGTGCCGCAAGGCCTGCCGCGGCCGAGCTCAGCAGAAACATGCGGCGATCAAAAAGCAACTTCGAAGACTTGGTCATGGCAGCGCCCTTTCTCAGTTCAGGTTCAAATTCTATTGCGTTTCGGCCTCAGTCGCAAATCAAACAGACCGCCGACCGCCCAAGGTACCGCATCGCATTTGCGCCCAATCCCTGAACCGTCTAAGGAAAAGGCGCATCGTTTGGGATAGCTTAATCATGACACGTCATCTGATCCTCGTCTTCGTATCCTTGTTCGCTCTTGCAGCATGTACGCCACCCCCATCAGGCGTCGGGCCGGATGGTTCGCCATTGCCTCAGGTCTACCGGATCAAGGCATCAGACACGGCGAAAATTCAGTTTCGCGTCCTCGATTCGGTCAACGCATTGCGGGCCGGGGCGGGTCAGCCCCCATTGCAGCTGGATAGCAATCTGAACGCGGCCGCAGCAACGCATTCGCGTGACATGTCCGTGCAAAACCGCCCCTGGCATTTCGGCTCGGACGGCTCCTCGCCGCTCGACCGGGTGGCCCGCACAGGCTATTCCGGTCAGCTTGTCGGGGAGAATATCTCGGAGACCTATGAGGATGAAACCGCGACCCTGGCCGCCTGGATGGAGCTGCCCGAGACCCGCGATATCATCCTGTCCGAGCGCGCCCGCAATCTTGGCCTGTCATGGCATCAAGATCGCAACGGCAAGATCTGGTGGACGCTGATCACCGGCACGTGACCGGGTGTTCTGCCCCTCAGGGGTATATGTCGATCACCGTTCCGTTCTTCACCATCGCATAAAGCAGCCGCATTTCCTTGTTGGTCAGCGCGATGCAGCCAGCAGTCCAATCAGGCCCCCGTTTGCCGCCGATATTGGGCTGTCCGTGGATGAAGATGTCGCCGCCGGGTGACTGTCCCAGCGCCTCTGCGCGCGCAATGTCACGCGCGTTCGGGTAGGAAATCCCGAGGGACAGGTAGAAGGAGCTGTTGGGGTTGCGCCGGTCAATCAGGTAGCGACCAACAGGCGTGCCGCCATCGCCTTCGACCTGCTTGTCGATGCGCGAGCCAAAACCCAATTCAACATCATAGCGCTCCAGCACTTTGGTCCCATGCAGCGCATACATGACGCGCTTTTCTTTCAAGACGATAAGCCGCGTGACCTCTGGCCCGTTATAGGTAATAAATTTTGACGAACAGCCTGACACCGCCAGCAAAGAGCCAAGCAGCAGGCCGCGTCTTGTCAATGATCCCATGATACAAACCGTCCCTCTTTTGGGGCAAGTTACTGCAAACTTATCAACAGGTGAATCCCAGAATGCGCTGCACGCATCATAAAACCGAATTGTGACTAGGCTTCTTCGGCCAGAAGTGCCTGCAGCCCAGCCTTGTAATCCGGGTAAAGCAACGTGACCCCCAGCTCGGATTTGATCAACGTGTTTCTGACCTTTTTCGACTCGGCATAGAAGCTGCGGGCCATTGGCGACATGTCGGCCTGCTCGAACGGGATGGCGGGCGGGATGGGCAGGCCCAACAGCTTTGCGGCATGGGCGATGACGTCCTCGGGGGGTGCGGGGTCATCATCGCACAGGTTGTAGATCGCGCCGGGTCTTGGCGTGAGAATGGAGGCTTTCAGCACCTGCGCGATATCGGCGACATGGATGCGGCTGAACAGCTGGTTTTTCTTGATAATCCGCCGCGCCGTGCCGTTGCGCAGCTTGGAGAACGGCCCGCGACCGGGGCCATAGATGCCTGCCAGCCGGAAGATATGCAGCGGCAGCCCGGCGCGATTGGCCAGCGCTTGCCATGCAGCCTCTGCCTTGACCCGCGCCTCGCCACGTTTGGTGCTGGGCGAAAGTGGCGTTGTCTCATCGACCCAGCCGCCGCCATGATCGCCGTAGACGCCTGTCGTCGACAGGTAGCCGATCCATTCAAGATGTTGCCCATGCTGGGCAATCTGATCCTCAAGCCCGGCCAGAACCGGGTCACCTGCCTCACCGGGCGCGGTTGAGACCAGCATATGCGTGGCCGATTTGATTGTCGGAACCATGTCGGTGCCGGGCCATAGGATTGGGACAACACCGGGCGTGGTCAGGGCCTCCGCCTTCTCCGGGCTGCGGGTCGTTGCGGTGACCTTCCAGTTTTCCGGCGTCAGCAGTTTGACCAAGGCCTGCGCGGAATACCCGTGACCAAAGCTCAGAAGATGATGTGTCATGGCAGCCTCCTTGCAGCCCATTGCGCGGCGTCGGCGACGCTCGCGTCCGGGTCCTGGGTCAGGTCTTGCGCCACGGGCCTAAGCCGCGCGGCACCGGAATTTCCAATGGCGTAAAGCACATTGCGCACAAAGCGGTTGCGTCCGATGCGCTTGATCGGCGAGCCGCTGAAACGCGCGCGAAAGGCCGTGTCATCAAGCACCGCCATCTCGGCCAGTTTGGGCAGGGTCAGGTCATCGCGGGCAGCATAGCGCAGTTCGGTTGCCGTTTTGGCGAACTTGTTCCAAGGGCAGATCGCAAGGCAGTCATCGCATCCATAGATGCGGTTTCCCATCTTCTCGCGCAGATCAATATCCACCGGGCCGTGATGTTCGATCGTCAGGTAAGAGATACATTTGCGGGCATCCAGCTGGAAAGGTGCGGGGAAGGCGTCGGTTGGGCAGATGTCGAGACAGGAGGTGCAGGTGCCGCAATTTTCAACCCCCGGCGCGTCAGGCTCCAGCTCAAGCGTGGTGAAGATTGCGCCAAGGAAAAACCAGTTGCCCAGATTGCGCGACAACAGGTTGGTATGTTTGCCCTGCCACCCAAGCCCCGCCGCGGCGGCCAGAGGTTTTTCCATCACGGGAGCAGTGTCCACAAAGACCTTGATCTCGCTGCCCGGCGCTTGGTCAATCAGCCAGCGCCCAACCCGTTTGAGCCGCTTTTTCACCAGATCATGATAGTCACGGTTGCGCGCATAGACGGAGATATTGGCCGCATCACGATGCGCCAGATTTTCCATCGGGTCATGATCGGGCGTGTAGGCCTCTGCCAGCATTATGACCGATCTTGCCTCGGGCCAAAGCGCCGCGGGGTTGCCGCGCCATGCTTTGCGGTCCTGCATCCATGCCATCTGGCCGTGGCGGCCTTGCTCAAGAAACCGCTCAAGCCGGGGCATGGCCCGCGCGATGGCGTCCGGGCGGCACAGGCCCATATCGGAGAAACCTTCGGACAGGGCCTGCGCGCGTAGCCGGGCTTTCAGGCTCAAAAATCAAGGTCCGAGTAATGTTCGGGCTGCGGGAAGCCCGAGACCTGATCAGCCAGAAGCGACCGGAAGGCCGGGCGCGACTTGATCTTGGCGTACCAGTCCTTGACGTTCTCGTTCCGGTTCCAGTCGATGTCCCGGATATAATCAAGGCAGGAGAAATGCGCGGCAGCGGTAAAATCAGCCAGCGTCATGTGATCCCCTGCCAGCCAGCGCCGTTGATCCAGAAGCCAGCCCATATAGTCGATATGGTATTTGACCTGCTGCGCGCCCTGCTTGACGTTGCGGCTTTCAGGATAGCCTTGCCCCATGATCTTTTTGTTGACCCGCTCGTAAAGCAGTTTTGAGGTCACCTCGTTGTGGAACTTGTCGTCAAACCAGAATACGAGCCGCCGGACCTCCGCGCGGTCCTCGGGTTTTTGCGGCAGCAGTGGCGGGTCGGGCAGAACCTCTTCGAGGTATTCGCAAATGGCCTGGCTGTCGCTGAGCGTCTGGCTGTCGATCTTGAGGACCGGGACCTTGCCCGCCGGGTTGCGGCGCATGAATTCAGCGGATTGTTCCCAGTATCGTTCCTCGATCAGCTCCACCTCGACCTTCTTTTCGGCAAGGACAAGCCGTACCTTGCGGCAAAACGGGGAGAGCGGAACGTGGTACAAACGGTTCATGGATCAATCCAGGGGCAATCAAAGCATGGCACCGTCATCGCAATCTTACTTGGGTTTTTCAACCTTCGAAACATGCGCTGCGCCCGTCTCGGCGGATCGTTTCAGCCCCGCTTCTGATCTGACGGGCCCGTTTTTGCAGAAATGGCGTGGGGCGTTTTGCGGATCGTGCCTTCGGGTTTGGCAAAACCGCCGCGAGGGCCGCTGCCTGCCCCGCGCTCAGATCCCTGGCATCAACACCAAAATACCACCGCGCGGCGGCAGCCACGCCGAAGACACCTTCGTCAAATTCCGCGATGTTCATATAGACCTCCAGGATACGCTGCTTGGACCAGATCGCCTCCATCACAGGGGTCAGGCCGGCCTCCATCGCTTTGCGCAGATAGTTTCGACCATGCCAGAGAAACACGTTCTTCACGGTTTGCTGTGACAGGGTCGAGGCGCCGCGTTTGCCCCCGTCTTCCAGCGCGTCACGGATCGCCTCCATGTCGAAGCCCCAATGGGTGCAGAAATTGGCATCTTCCGCCGCGACGATGGCGCGGGGCATATGGGGAGAGATACCGTCGAAATCGCGCCATTCGCGATTGATCCCTTCCAGCCGGGCACTTTCCTGCAGCATGTAGATCGTCGTCGGCGGGTTGATCACCGCATAGGCCACAATCCACAGCGCAAAGAGCGCGAGCACAACCAGCAGCCCGCGCCAGACCCATTTCAGGACCAGATAAGGCGCGGCTCCGATCCACCAGAACACGGATCTTTTGGCTTGGGATTTCTTTTTTGCTGCTTTGGCCACCGGAAAACTCTATCGCGCTGCGCAGGCCCGTCCAACACGAGACCGCGTGCTTGTCGAACTTATCTGTTGACCGCGGCCTCGGGCCAACACAAGTCTTTCATATGAAAAATTTTACCCTGCCGATCGCATTTGTCGCCGTTTTCGCGGCCCCCGCCGCACTGTCTCATTCCGGGGTGAAAGACCCGCAGGTGATGGCACGGATGCAGCTGATGAGCCTTGTTGCGAACGACATGAAGATTTTGGGCGGAATGGCCAAGGGGGCCATCGCGTTTGATCTTGCACGGGTGCAGGCGCGGGCGGCCTCTCTGGAGCAGCACGCAACTGATACGTTACGCCTGTTCGAGCCGCAGGCCAATGACCCGAAATCGGAAGCCAAGCCCGTGATCTGGGAAGACTGGGACGATTTCTCTGCGAAGGCGCGCGAGATGGAAGAGACAGCCAGGCAGCTTGGATTGATCACCACTGAGGGCGCGTTCGGGGCGGCATTTCGCATGGTGGGCCAGACCTGCACCGCTTGCCACGAGACCTATCGGATCAACACAAACTGACGGCGCAGCCTAGCCGCAGATGACCCGGGTGACGACGCCATTGGCGTCGACATGGAAATTCACCCGGTCCGCGACATAGATTTGGGATACGATCTCTCCGGGGCGGATCACGCGGGTCGTGACGCCGTCCGGCACAAAGATCGCGGCAAATTCCTGC
>CALFWN010000296.1 GCA_937928335.1 uncultured Litoreibacter sp.
GGGCTCTGTGCAACGCCGAAGGGCAGCAGCAGCAATGACCCGATCATCAGCTGCGACAAGAGCAGGTGAAGCGGTTTGCCCAAAGGCTGAACCCAGCGCGAGGCGGTCAGAAACATGCCGTAGAAACACCCCGAGACAAGCGCCCAGCCCAGACCCGGGGTCATCCCGAAACCGGGTTTGACGACCAGAAACACCCCGGCCAATCCAAGCAGCAGCAGTAAAATTCTCGCGAGGCTGCCCCGCTCTTTCAAAAGCCAGACAGACAGCACGTAACTTACCATCGGGCCCAAAAAGAACGCCCCGAACACATTCGCAATTGGCTCGGTCTTCAACGCAGTCAGGATGGTTGAAATCGTCACCGTCTGCACCGCGCTCCGCAGCCAGATGCGCCGGTCTTTGAGCAAGCCTGGTATGGCTCGATCCCAAACGAACGGGGCCAAAAGAAGGACGCCAAGCCCGTAGCGGGTCCAGGCGACAAACAGTGGCGCGACCCCGGCAGAGGTCATCATTTTTCCGGCCGTGTCGCCAAACGGGATCAGCAACATGCCAAGCGACATGATCAGTGCGGCCTGAAAGTGTCTGGTGTCCATTTTCCTTGCCTAGCAGGTGGTCAGAGCGCTTGCCACCACCAACCGCTTGGGCGAATGTCGCGGTCATGAGTTTGACCAGCACAGGCCGGTATGGCCGCCGCACAGTATTGGCATTTTTGCTCTACGGCACTGCGGGTGCCGCGCTGGCCAATGCACCGGAGCGGTCCTTGCGCCCGTTGCGAAAGCCGGGGGATGCAGCCAAGCGATCCCAGCCCGATGGCGCGCAGATCATCGAGGCTGCCAAACTGGGTGGCTACACCAGCTATGTGGTGGCTGATGCTCGTACCGGCGAAGTGCTGGAATCCGTCTCGCCCCTGCGCCAGCACCCGCCTGCCAGCGTGGCCAAGGCGGTCACGGCACTTTATGCGCTCGAACGGCTGGGGTCTGATTTCAGATATCGTACTCGGCTGGTCGGGACCGGGCCGGTCACCGGCGGGGTTTTGCAGGGTGATCTGGTGCTGATCGGAAGCGGCGATCCGGTGCTTTCAAGTGACGATCTGTATGAGCTTGCATCCGGCTTGAAAGCGGCTGGCGTCACCAGCGTCAAAGGCGCGCTGAAAATCTATCAGGGGGCGTTGCCCTCGGTCGAGGAAATTGATCCGGCGCAACCTGTGCAGGTTGGCTACAACCCGGGCATTGGCGGGGTGAATCTGAATTTCAACCGGGCTTATCTTGAATGGAAGCAGGTCGGTGCAAGCTACACGATCAATATGGATGCACGGACAGAGCGGTTCCGGCCCGATATCAGCTTCGCCAGAGCGCAGATCGTGGATGGGCCCGGCCCGATCTTTACCTATTCCAATACGCAGGATCGCGAAAACTGGACCGTTGCACGCAAGGCGCTGGGTAAAGGCGGCGGACGGTGGCTGCCTGTCCGCAGGCCCGTGGTCTATGCGGGCGATGTCTTGCGGACCTTGGCGCGCAGCCACGGGATTGAGCTGCCCAAGGCCCAGCTGACACAAAACCTACCGAGCGCTGTCACTGAATTCGCCGAGCATCACAGCCCGCCAATGAGCCAGATCTGCCAGGACATGCTGAAATACTCAACCAACCTGACGGCAGAGGTTGTGGGGCTTACAGCCAGCGGCGCCGCGACCCTCAGAGCCTCTGCTCGTACCATGTCGGAATGGGCGCAATCGCGCGCCGGGACCCGCAACGCTATCTTCACGGATCACTCCGGGCTTGGCGATCAAACCACGGTCTCGGCGCAGGATATGGTCCGTGCTCTCAATGCGCATAGGGCACGGGATATTTTGCGACCGATCCTGAAAGAGGTGGCGGTCAGAGACCCTGCGGGCGTCCCGATTGAAAACGGCCCGACCAAAGTTATGGCAAAGACCGGTACACTGAACTTCGTCAGCGGGTTGGCAGGCTATATCGACATGGATGATGGCCGTGAGCTGGTCTTCGCCATTTTCGCCTCCGACGAAGAGCGCCGCAACAAACTGCGTCGCGAAGAGCGCGAGCGTCCCCGCGGAGCGCGGTCATGGAACGGTCGGGCAAAAACAATGCAGCAGAAGCTGATCCGGCGCTGGGCCGTAGTACACGCCGCAGATGCGGATGGCACCTAAAGCGTAATGTATCTTGCCCGTGCCCCGCGTTCGATGGCGGCGGCATGTAGGCGGTCGATATCCAATTCGTAACGAATTTCTTCAAGCAGTCGCAGCTCTTGCTGCCCAATATGGCCATCGCTGGCGGCAACATCACAGGCCAACGCATAGGCCGTTTCCCGCAATTCGGCGGGCAGGGCGTCGCGGGTCAGGCCGAATAACGCGTCCAGCCCGTCTTCTTCCTCGAATAAGTCCATCACGGTCTGCGCAACCTCATTGATGCGGTCCACGTCATATTGTGCAAAGACCGGCAAGTGGTTGACCACTTGCTGGATTGTGACAAGCTCCGAGGTCCGCATGGTGGAATCTGACATGGAGACAGAGATCATGACCGCGACAAGGCAGTCATGGGAAGACAGGGCGGGCGCGTCCGCGGGCATGTGGCTGACTTTCAATAGGTGATACTGCGCCGCAGAATATTGACCTGTGGGGGGCGGCACAATAGGTAGCGGGTCCGAGGTGCGCATTGGCCGCACCGCTTTGAAAAGAAAGCCTGC
>CALFWN010000297.1 GCA_937928335.1 uncultured Litoreibacter sp.
CTCCGTCTCGATTGATATCGACGAGGTATCGCTGGCCACCACCTTTGAAAGCACGATGGGTTGGGAGCAAAGCTATCTGGTGGGCGACGTGTCGATCACCAACCTGAGCGACAATTCGGATCATGACTTCTACACGCTGAAAGTCAGCTTCGAGCAGGCACAGGCCTATTTCCCTGAAAACGTGGATTTCGACGCGCTGACTACGGACAGCCCTTACTACTATGACAGCATGATCGACGCTTTCGCGCAAAATATCGTCGAACGGCTGCAATAGCTGCGCCGGACATGTGATGCCAGCCGCCCGGTCGTGGCCGGGCGGTGTTGTCCCGAACGGCCCTGATACCGCCGGTACAACCACGGGTCAGTAATCAGCAGCCTCATTGGTAAAGGCTGCGATCTGGAAGGTCAGCTCCATCATGTAGCTGTCTTCCGTCTCTGTTATGTCCATCTCGCCGCCCAGTTGCAGGGTAAACGCGTTGATCAGCTGCGCCCCCAGCCCGGTGCTTTCGGCGGCGGTCTCTCCGGCCACGGAATTTGCAAAGCGGATGATGCAGACCGTGTCCCCTTGCGTCTCAAGCGACGCCCTGATCCAGCATTTGCCCTGTTTGTCCGGCCCCAGATATTTCATCGCGTTTGTCGTGGCTTCCGACATCAAAAGCGACAGCGGCACCGCCTGATCGGGAAACAGCATGACATCCTCGATATCGATATGCGGCGTCACCGGCTCGTCACGGTCCTCGGCCAATTCCAGCGCTTTCGTCACGATCTCGCGCACCAGATTACCCGCATTGACGCGCCCGCCCGATTGCGACTGGTACAGGTCGCGGTGGATGGTTGCGAGACCCAGCACGCGGTCCTGCAGCCGGCCAATCACCTCTTTGGTCTCGGGGCTTCTTGCGCGCCGGATCTGCATATTCATGATGGAGGAGATCAGTTGCAGGTTATTCTTGACCCGGTGATGGACCTCTTTCAGCAGCACGTTCTTGTCGCGCAAATTGTTCTCAAGGCTCGCCTCATCTTGCAAAATGACGCGGGCCATCTCGTGGAAATCATCCTCCATCTCGGCCAGCTCGACCGCCGCGATCACCTCGTCCCGCTCAGAGGGCAGGGCGCGCGTTTTCGCGAAATCCCGCATCAGGCGGCCCAGCCGCCGCACGTGGCGAATGACCAGCCGGTGCACCGCAAACAGCGCCACGGCAAGGCTGACACCCCACATCAGCGCGGGGAAAATCCAGGGCGGCAGCTGGTTGAGATAGCGTTGCGCGGCCTGCGTGTCAGTGGCCCAGACGCCAAGCGTGTAAACCGTCCCCTCGATGATCGGCACGACCGAGAAGATGCGCGCTTGCCCCAGCTTGTCCTGCCCGGAAAAGGAATAGGCCCCCTGACGGATCAGATCCGCCATCTGGCTGGCCATCGGCGTGTCAAGATGGGCTGACCCAAGCGGGCCGGTGGCCGTCAGGATATCGCCTTGCGCATTGAAAGTGATGACATTCATCAGGTCGTCAAAGCCCGCGTCAGGCTCGCGTTGGGCCAGCCGCTCATGCGGCACAGAGACCGAGATCATGCCCTGAAACGCGCCCAGCTCGTAATAGGGCTCCGAGACGATGATCACCGATTTGCCGCTCAGCGGTGCCGCCTGATTGACGGTCACAGAGGCCCGCTCCGCCGACATCAGGGGCTCGAAATTGCTGAAACTGCTGAAATCGAACAGGCTGCCCGACGAGGAGCATTCCATCACCCCCGATTTCGGCAGGACGCCGATGAAGCTGAACCGTGAATTGGCCGACAGGAAGGCGCGCAGATATTCCTCGCATTGGCCGGGCTCATCGAGCTCTTGTTGCAGCGAGCCCAACAAACGCGCGGCCCCGCGGGCCTGCTCGATCACGATCCGCTCGCCAAAGGAGGCCTTCTCCGTGCGGGTCAGCAGTAAAAGCTCCGCATTTTCCCGCGCGATATCGGCGACCCGTTTGGTCTGGTTCACCGCAATCAGCCCGACAGGCAGCAGCGCCAGCGACAACAGGGCAAGGATGCGGAAGGGCAGGCTGCCAAAGACACGTTGGATATCCGATCTGCCCCGGACATTCTGCGGCCCCCTCAACGCGAGACAGGCCCGCTATCGCTCACAACCGCCATCGTTGCCTGATCCGTCAATTCCATCGGTGTCTCGTCATTATGGTCCAGCAGCTCCGCCAGATGGGCGCGCCCACGGTTGGCACGGCTCTTGATGGTGCCGATGGCCACGCCGCACATCTGGGCCGCTTCCTCATAGGAAAAGCCCGACGCGCCCACAAGGATCAGCGCCTCGCGCTGCTCGTCGGGCAGTTGCTCAAAGGCCTGTTTGAAATCCGACATCTGCAACCGGCCGTCATGCTCGGGCTTGACCGACAGGGTCTTGGCAAACACCCCGTCCACATCCGCCACCTCGCGCTTGGCCTTGCGGCGGCTCGAATAATAGGTGTTGCGCAGGATGGTGAACAGCCAGGCCCGCATATTGGTGCCCGGTTTGAACTTCTCGATATTGGTCCAGGCCTTGACCACAGTATCCTGCACCATGTCGTCAGCGGTCGCGCCATTGCGCGTCAGGCTCAGGGCAAAGGCGCGCAGGGCGGGCAGATGCGTCACCAGCGCGTCACGCGGGTCACCGCAAGGCTCAGGGCCACTCATTTCTTCGACCGATCCTGCGCGTCCTGCGCCTTGAGCTGGGACAACAGGTCCTTGAAACGGTCCGGCAGGTCCTCCTGCACAAGATCCGAATACAGCCGTTTCAGATTGTCATCGACAAGCGCCTCAAACCGTTGTTTCTTTTGGTCGTTTTCTACATTCATGCTCTGCTGCCAGTGTTTCGGTCGGAAAATTTTCGCCACATTCGGGAACCAAACGCACAGATGGCATGTTGGGTTCCATAGAAGTATAAAAAAAGGCCAATGAAAATGACGACAGCGAATGACGATCTGGATTTCTCCGAACAGATCGGGATGGTTTTGCCCTTCTTGCGCCGCTATGCCCGCGCCCTGACCGGCTCGCAGAAAAGCGGCGACAGCTATGCGGCGGCGACATTGGAGGCGATCTTGCAGGACCGCTCCGTCTTCGAGGGCGGGGGGGTGCCCGTCAGAACCGGCCTGTTCAAATGTTTCCACTCCATCTGGTCCAGCTCCGGCGCCCCGGTCGCCAAAGCTGACACCGATTTGCAGGCCCGCGCGCAGGACCTGCTGGGCCGGCTGACCGCCAATACCCGCGAGGTGCTGCTCTTGCGCACGATCGAGGAGTTCAGCTTCACCGATATTGCCACCATCATCGGTGCCGACGTGGCGGAGGCCCGCAACCTTCTGGCCATCGCGCAGGAGGAAATGGCGCAGAATGTCTCGGGCAAGGTGCTGATCATCGAGGATGAGGCGATCATCTCGACCGATCTGACCGGCATCGTGACCGAGCAGGGCCATACTGTCACCGCCGTCGCCCGCACCCGTGACGAGGCGGTGATCGCAGGCGCCAAAGAGCGCCCCGACCTGATCCTGGCCGATATCCAGCTGGCCGATAATTCCTCCGGCATCGACGCGGTCAACGATCTTCTGGCGGTGCTGGGCCCCGAGCTGCCCGTCATCTTCATCACCGCTTTCCCCGAAAGGCTGCTCACCGGCGAACGCCCCGAGCCCGCTTTCCTGATCTCCAAACCCTACCGCGAAGAGCAAGTCCGCTCCGCCGTCAGTCAGGCGATGTTCTTCGCCTCGACCGAGACGCTGAAATCCTGACCGCTGCATCCTGACAAGATAAAGACACGAAAAAGGGGCCGCCGATCACCGTGATCGCGGCCCTTTTTTGACGCGCATCTTTCGTATATCCGGCGGGCTCAGCCGCTGCGAAAGGCGCGCAGCAGCAAGGTGACAAGAAACAGCGCGATGAAGATGAAGAACAGGATCTGCGCTATCCCGGCAGAGGCGCTGGCAATGCCTGCAAAGCCAAAGACCGCGGCGATAATCGCCACGACCAGGAAAACGAGTGCCCAGTGTAACATGATGTAATTCCTTTCGGTTTTCTGTCTGGAG
>CALFWN010000298.1 GCA_937928335.1 uncultured Litoreibacter sp.
GCCGATGCCATGCGCAAGCCCGCGCCAGTCCTTGTGCAGCGGCGCCACGCCTGCCTCCAGCCATGTGTTGATGCCGACAAGGCTGTGTTTCACCCAAGCCTCCAGAAGATCGACAGCGTTCACATCGGCGCAGCCCTCGGCATAAAGTGCGGTTTGGTCCGGCGTGGTGCCGGTGTCGTCACTTTCGGGCCAGAGCGGCAGCTCAAGACCTATGACCAGCCAATGCGGCTCTGCCTCTGGGGCGGTGTCTGACGCGGCCACCTGCAACCTGCCACAGGACGCAGCATTGATGCGTATACCGCCATCCCAATCCAGATGCACGGCGACCTCTGGCGGTGCGAGCGCGCCCAGCGCGTTTTGAAACCCGACGCCGCAAAGCGGCAGCATGGCCATCGCATCCGCGAGGGTCACGTCGGGGGCAAATACGATGGCTGCTTGCAGCCTGTTTGCGCCCAGATTGTAGACCACCAGACCCGCGTCGCAGCCGCGGGTGGCCTCCGCACAGGCTGCGTCAAACGGTTTGATCAGGCCCGCGACGGGTAAGCCGCTGAAAAGCGGCGGGAAACTTGGTGCCCCGCTCACGCGTGCCCTGCCTTGATCAGCTCCCTGGCCACGGTGCGAAAGCCTTGCGCCTGGGACGAGTCCGGTTTGGAGACCACGATCGGCGCTCCCCCATCAGCGGCAAGCCGGATATCAAGATGCAGCGGGATCTCGGCCAGCAGCGGCAGGCCGAGCTTGCTGGCTTCGGAGGCAACGCCGCCATGACCGAACACATGTTCCTCATGGCCGCACTCCGAACAGATATGGGTGCTCATATTCTCGATCATGCCGATGATCGGCGTGCCCATCTGGTTGAACATGTCGATGCCCTTGCGGGCGTCCAGCAGGGCCACATCCTGCGGGGTGGAGACGATCACTGCCCCGTCCAGATACGCTTTTTGGGCCAGCGTCATCTGCACGTCGCCCGTGCCGGGGGGCAGGTCCACGATCAACACATCAAGCGCGCCCCATTGCACCTGATTGAGCATCTGCTGCAATGCCCCCATCAGCATGGGGCCGCGCCAGACCACGGCCTGATCCTCGTTGGTCATGAGACCGATGGACATCATGGTGACTCCGAAATTGCGCAGCGGCAGGATCAGCTTGCCATCGGGGCTTTGAGGCCTGCCCGAGACACCGAGCATACGCGGCTGGGAGGGGCCGTAGACATCTGCGTCCAGCAGGCCCACGCGGCGACCCTCGGCGGCGAGCGCGCAGGCCAGATTGGCGGATACGGTTGATTTGCCGACCCCGCCCTTGCCCGAGGCCACGGCGATGATCCGGTCCACGCCCGGTATTTTCTGGGGGCCTGCGGGCTCTGCCTGACGGCTCGGTTTCAGGTCAGGCGGCGCTGCGGGTTTGCTATGCGCGGTCATCACCACAGACACGGCGCTGGCCCCCAGCGCGTTCAGCTTTTCCTCCGCCTCGGCCTTCGCGGCCATGTAGGGCTCGGGCGCGTCTACCTCCATCACGAAGCGCACCGCGCCTGCGTCGACATTGAGCGCCCGCACCAGACCGGCCTCGACCAGATCAACCCCGGAAGGTGCCTTGACGGTCTTGAGGCAGGCCAGAACCTCTTCGCGCGACAGCGCCATTTATGCGCCTTCGATCTGGCCGGTGACGACATGTTCCAGCGCGATGCCGTCGATGGTCAGCACCATCCTGGCCTCGAATGTCTTGCCGGAGGTGTCGGCTGTATTGCGCATGGCCTCCTCGATGGCCTGCTGGGAGGTGACGCCCACCTGCTTGAGAAACTTGCGCATCGACATATTGAAATCTTCGCTCATGGTTTTGCCCTTTGGATTGCCGAAATTGTTGACCACAAGACCCTAGCGCCCCTAGGCTGACATGCAACCTGACGCCAGTGAACGGAGCCGAAGGAATGCTCAGAGCCCTGATCCTTGTTGCTGCAAGTGTTGCGAGCCCCGTGTTGGGGCAGGACAAGGTATTTACTTTGCAGGCCCCCGCCGCGCTGAGTGAAACAGGGTTTACCCAGCATCTGCTGCCGAGATTTTCGCTCAAGACGGGCATCCGCATCACCGTCAGCCCTGTTGGCGGGGAGGCGCGGTTCGGGCCTGACGGGCGCGCGGTCTTTCGTCAGGGAGACACAATCTGGCATCTGGGCAAGACAGAGGGTGACGCTGATGTGGACGCCTTCGAGGATTGGCTCTTGTCCGATATTGGCAAGCGCACCATCGAATCTTTTGCGCCTGCCGGCACGCCGATGTTCAGCGCGGATGTCAGCGAACGAGTCGCGCAGGCCTCTGCGGTGCTGAGCGGGGATGCCGTGCTTGGCGAGAAGGTCAGCCTGAGCCAATGCGGGCGTTGCCATGTGGTCAATGAGAGCAACCGGATGAACGCCATTGGCTCGTCGCCCTCGTTTCGGGTGCTGCGCGGTTTGCCCAATTGGCAGGAGCGGTTCGAGACGTTCTTTCTGCTCAAGCCGCACGCGGCCTTTACGCAGGTCGAAGACGTGACCGACCCGTTCCCC
>CALFWN010000299.1 GCA_937928335.1 uncultured Litoreibacter sp.
GGCCCCCAGCACAATGCCCACAATCCCCAGGATGGAAATCAGCACCGGCACAAAGGCCCCGCCACCCGGATAGGTGTCGCGCAACAGCTGCAAGGTCAGCGTCAGCTTGCCAAATTGCGCCGCCGCGAACAGGCCTGCCACCAGCAGCATGAAGACCAGCAGCCAATTGGTCCGCTCAGGCCCCCCTCCGCTTTCCATGTTCAAAAATATCCCGGCAGGAGGCGCGTCAGCGACAATGACAGTCGGCGCAGACCCTCAGGGCGCCCGCTAGAAATGGATGGCGCGCCCGTAAGCGTCCAGGACACTTTCATGCATCATCTCCGAGAGTGTTGGATGCGGGAAGACGGTGTTCATCAGATCTTCTTCCGTGGTCTCCAGCGCCCGGCCCACGACATAGCCCTGGATCAGCTCGGTCACCTCCGCGCCGACCATATGCGCGCCCAGCAGCTCGCCGGTCTTGGCGTCAAAGATGGTTTTCACCATGCCTTCCGGCTCGCCCAAGGCAATCGCCTTGCCATTGCCGATAAACGGGAAGCGGCCAACCTTGATATCAAGCCCCATCTCCTTGCATTTGGCTTCCGTATAGCCAACGGAGGCCACCTGAGGGTGGCAATAGGTGCAGCCCGCAATCGCCTCGGGGCGCACGGGATGGACGTCATTCCTGCCCGCGATCAGCTCGGCCACCATCACGCCCTCATGGGACGCCTTATGCGCCAGCCAGGGCGCGCCCGCCAGATCGCCAATGGCAAAGATGCCCTCCACGCCGGTCCGGCAATAGGCGTCGACCACCACATGGGTCCGGTCAACCTTGATACCCATTTCTTCGAGACCCAGATCCTCAACATTGCCAACGATCCCCACGGCAGAGATCACCGTGTCGAACTCGTGTTTTTCGACCTTGCCGCCCGTCTCGATATGCGCGGTGACTTTGCCGCCGGATTTGGCAGGGGCGCGGTCAAGCTGCTTGACCATCGCCTTTTGCATGATCTTCATGCCCTGCTTCTCAAACTGCTTCTTGGCGAATTTGGAGATCTCTTCGTCTTCCACCGGCAGCACGCGGTCCATGACCTCCACCACGGTCGTATCGGTGCCAAGCGTGTTGTAGAAGCTGGCAAATTCGATGCCGATGGCGCCCGAGCCGATCACCAGCAGTTTCTTGGGCATCCGTGTGGGCGTCAGCGCGTGTTTATAGGTCCAGACCAGATCGCCGTCGGCCTCAAGGCCCGGCAATTCGCGGGCGCGGGCGCCGGTGGCCAATACGATATTCTTGGCGGCAAGCTCTTCGGTGCCCTTGTCCGTCTTGACCGAGATCTTGCCTTTGCCCGTGAGCCTCGCCTCACCCATGATGGCCTTGATCTTGTTCTTCTTGACCAGATGCCCGACGCCGCCGGACAATTGCCCCGCAACCGCGCGCGACCGTTTCACCACCGCATCCAGATCATAATCAATGCCATCTGCCTTCAGGCCAAATTCCTTGGCGCGGTGCATCAGATGAAACACCTCGGCAGAGCGCAACATGGCCTTGGTCGGGATGCAGCCCCAGTTCAGGCAGATGCCGCCCATATGCTCGCGCTCGACAATGGCCACGTTCAAACCCAGCTGCGCGCCACGGATGGCGGCCACATAACCGCCCGGACCCGCGCCGATCACAACAAGGTCAAATGTTTCTGAGGCCATTGTTTTTCTCCCAATCTGAAGGCGCCGCAGGGGCGGCGAAAATAGTTTAACGCTAAACTATTTTGGGGAGCGGCAGAAAGCAACAGGGGCCGGGCTTAACCCCGCCATGCGAAAAACGCATAACCCGCCTGTGGCGTCACCTTTAGCCTCACCTGTAGCCTTTGACAAAAACCTCTCAGGCCGTGGCCTGCATCTCGCGCACGGTTGCGCCGTAGCCGCCAGCGGCGAGGAAGGCTTCCTCGGTCTCCAGCGTGCGGCGCTCAAGGGCTTCATTGCGGAACGGGAACCGGCCAAAGCGGCGGATCACGTCGCGATGCGCCTGCGCATGGAGCAGGTTGCTGTTATCCTCATCCTCCATCCGCGTGGTGAACATGCGGATGCAGCGTTCCTGATCCGAGATACATTCCGAATGCATCATCGGCATGTAGAAGAATTGCCGCGCCGGGCAGTCGATCTTCTGGTCCCAGTTGCGTTCTACTGCGATCTTGGAAAAGGCCAGCGCCGCGCGGTCGGTGGCAAAGGCTTTAGCCGTGCCGCGGAATATGTTGCGTGGAAACTGGTCGGTCAGGATCAGATAGGCCAATGCGCCGCTTGGATAGGTCATCCATAAAGACAGGCCGCCATCTCTGGCGCGTTCCCAGACCGGCTCGAAACGCTCGGTGATCTTTGCGTCCAGCGCGTCGTTTTGGGTGTACCAGCCAGCTGGCCCAACCTCATCTAACCAAAAACTCAATACATCTTCAGGTCTCGCCACAGCGTCCTCCGTTACGACAGGCCCCCCGCAAACCTTAACAAGGCTATAATCAAAGCGTTGCAAGCAATTCTGCGTCGCGCAAGGGTTTTTCTGCCCTCAGCTTTCCCCGCAGCCATAACGTGACATTCATGACAAAATGTTTCGACCAATCACGCGTTTGCGCCAGTATCGGGGCCAGCATCAGTGTCCTGCGACCAGCTTTCATCCGCATCCTCGTCAATATCGGAGTAATAATCCTGCGCGACCTCGGCGGCGATGGCCATACCGGCGGCTGTGACCGGGGCAAAGGGCGTCGGGTCATAGGCCTCGGCCTCTGTGGTATAAAGCGACTCGCGCCGGGTCATGCGGTAGCCGCCATAACCCGCAATCGCGAGCATCAGAATGATGATCACCGACCAGAAACCGCCCGGCCCAAACTGCGTCATGATCCAGCCGATCAGCACCGGCCCGCCCACCGCGCCAAGCCCGTTGACGAAGATGAACCCGCCAGAGGCCGCGGCCATGTCGTCGGGCTCCAGATAGTCGTTGGTATAGGCGATGAGCAGCGCGTAAAGCGGGTTGGACATGCCGCCCAGCAGAAAGGCCGAGACACAGAGCGCCCAGAACTGGCTGGCAAACAGCCAGCCCATCACCGCCGCCAGCGCCCCCAGCAAGGCGACCCCGATGATCAGCACCCGGCGGTCCATCCGGTCCGACAGGAAGCCGATCGGATATTGCAAAGCCGTCGCCCCCACGAAAATGGCCGAGATAAAGACCGAGATCTGGCCCACGCTCAGCCCGATCTGGGTGGCATAGACCGCCGACATGCCAAATTGCGCGGCAAAGACGCTGCCCAGCAAAAACATGCCAACAAAGCCCAAAGGCGATTGGCGGTACAGCTCCAGCAGCCGCATCGATTTGGTCGTGTCAAAGCTGGGTGTGGGGGCCACTGACAGAAGGATCGGAGCAAAGGAGATCGACACCAGCACCGAAGGGATCACAAACAAGATCCACCCCGCCGGGTCCGCCACGTTCAACAGGCCTTGGGCTGCGATAATGCCCAACATCTGCACCATCATATAGACCGACAGGGTCTGGCCGCGCGTGTCATTGGTGGCGGCATTGTTCAGCCAGCTTTCCGCCGTCACATAAAGCCCCGAGAAGCAGAACCCCACGAGGATACGCAGCACTATCCATGCGGCGGGATGGGCGATGGCGGGATAAAGAATAAGTGCCGCCGAGACCAGACTGCCCAGCGCCGCGAAAACCCGCACATGGCCCACGCGGCGGATGAAATCCGGTGCCAGCCGGGAGCCGCCCAGAAAGCCCAGAAAATAGGCCGAGGTGATCAGCGACAGATCGAAGGTCGAGAACCCTTCCAGAGCGCCGCGCACCCCCATCATGGTGCCCTGCATCCCGTTGCCCACCATCAGGAACATCATTCCCAACAGCAGCGCCCAGGCATTGCCAATCACTTTAAACATCGCGCGGCACCTTTCGGCTATGGCTTTGAAAACGCCAATG